>JADGBV010000468.1 GCA_015231345.1 Planctomycetota bacterium | reverse complement strand
CCGGGCTATTCACCAAAGGTAAAATGATTGCTTCTGGCGGACTTTCTGTTCTTTCTCCTTGAGATGCTTCAGCCTTGATGTCCATGGGTATGGCATCGCGGATGTCATTCAGACCGCTAAGGGTAAAGAAGAAGCGACTGAGGGAGTCTCGTTTCCAGGAATATTTTGACGTTGATTTATCTGGCATTTCACCAAACCAACGCAAATATTGAAGCAATTCCACTTCATGGTCTTCATTATCATCAATGGATGTTAAGAGGAACTTTTTGAAATTCTCCTGCCATTCTTTTGCTTTTTCCTCGAACAATACGGAGTCTTCTGTTAGAGGTATATCTTTGAAGTCTTTTGGAAATTTTCTTCCATAACGACTTTCACTAATAAGCCTGAGAGAGAAATCAGTTTTTATATCACATTTCTCTTTCAACCATTTTTTGGGAATCCTGAACAATAAGGTATTTTCATGGCCTTTTTTGTCAGTGATAACAGGGTACATGGAGTATAGATTTTCTTCTTTTCCCTTTATTTCTACTTGCCAATAGTTCTGATTCTCAGTTGTTTTCTTTTGATAACGATACGAGTGAGGTATATAAGTAAAAGTGACCTCCCCTAAGGCTAAGTGTGATTTATCCGAGAGGTGAATGGCTGCCGATACAATTTCATTGCTGGTCTCAGACCAAGCATGGCTTTGAAATAGGATAAGCAGAATTGCCAGAGAGGGCAACATTCGAAAAGTATTTCTATTCATGAATATTCCTTGAATCAATTAAAACAAAATAAGTTAGAAATACTTATGCCAAAATATATAGGGTTATTTAGGCTTAGTTTTGGGTTTTATTAGAGTATGGTATGCGTAAATTGTTGTCGAATGTTCATTTTATGCGTAATCCTATTGAATTCCCGATTTGTGACTGTTTATTCACTTCAGTGCATATTACTCTGCTTCAGTATTAGCTTCCCAATGGATTTGGAGTTGTGAATGAAGATCGAGAAGAGCCCAAGGTTCTCTTTGGATCAACCATTCTTTGAAAGTCATCCAGATCATACTGTGATCATTTCAGAAAAATTTAACTGCTGAAAAGGGCAAATAAAAATAAGCCATAAAAGCCTCAGAGAACAAGGAGTTTTCCTCTGGGTTCTCTGAGGCCTCTGTGGCTAAAATATACTGAGATTTATTTTTGGTATAAGAATGGCAGTTACTAATAACCCAAGTTAGGCCTGAGCCATTTTTCAACTTCATCTACGCTAAGTCCTTTTCTCTGAGCATAGTCTTCAATTTGATCCTTGCCTAATAAACCAACATTGAAGTATTTTGCTTCAGGGTGGGCAAAATATAAACCTGAAACTGAACTTGAAGGGTTCATAGCATAACTAGATGTTAGGCTCATCCCCGTTGTGTTTTCCGCATCAAGTAATTTCCACAGCGTTTCTTTCTCTGTATGATCTGGGCAAGCAGGGTAGCCGGCTGCTGGGCGGATACTACGATAGTTCTCTTTAATGACTTCAGACATACTTAGGTTTTCGTCTTTGCCAAAGCCCCATTGATCTCTAACACACTTATGAATGTATTCGGCTAAGGCTTCAGCAAATCTATCGGCTAAGGCTTGAATAAGGATTGATGTGTAGTCATCACCGCTCTCTTTGATCTCTTGAGCGTATTTTTCTATTTCGGGTCCAGCTGTTACGGCAAAAGCGCCGAGGAAGTCTTTTTTACCACTAGATTTGGGAGCAATATAATCTGCTAAGCTTAAGCTTTGTTTTAGGTTAGCTTTTTGTTGACGTAAAAAATGAAAGGTATGGGTGGGTGAGTCATCACCTGAGTCCAAATAAACCTCTACATCTTCACCAGTGGAATGTGCCGGCCAAAGACCAAATGCAGCACGGAGGTTAATTTTCTTTTCTTCTATAATACGGCTGATCCATTTCTTGCCGTCTTCGTAGAGTTCTGTGGCTTGTTGGCCATTCTTTTCATCTTTCAGTATTTTAGGGTAGTAACCTGTGAGTTCCCAAGTGTGAAAGAAGGGCGTCCAGTCGATGTACTCAGCAACTGTTTGGGGGTCAATATTCTCTAAGACCTGGAGCCCACTCTTCTTGACTTTTGCTGGTGTATAATTATCCCAGTTAAGATCTGCTTTGTGCTCTTTGGCTTCAGAAAAACTTAGTAATTCGACGGGTTTCTTGTTTGAGTGAAGGGCTACTAATCTTTCATTATCTTCCTTAAGTTCTTTAAGGAACTGTTCGGATTTTTTAGGGTTTAATAAGCTATCGATGACGCCAACAACTAAAGAGGCATCGGCTACACGGACAATGGGGCCGGAGTAGTGCGGTGCTATTTTGATGGCTGTGTGGGCCTTGCTAGTTGTGGCTCCTCCAATGAGGAGGGGAATGGTCATGCCTCTTGCTTCCATTTGTTGAGCAACAGTGATCATCTCGTCTAAAGAAGGCGTGATAAGTCCACTTAGTCCAAGTGCTTGGGCATTATGTTTTTCGACTTCATCGAGTATGGTATTGCATTCTACCATAACTCCCAAATCGACGACTTCATAATTATTGCATGATAAGACGACGCCTACGATGTTTTTGCCAATATCGTGCACATCTCCTTTAACTGTGGCAATGACAAAGGTGCCAGCACTTGAGCTTTTGCCGCTGCCGGCTTGCTCTTCTTCCATATATGGAGTCAGGTAAGCCACAGCTTTTTTCATGACCCTTGCGCTTTTAACGACCTGAGGGAGGAACATTTTTCCTGCGCCAAAAAGAACACCGACTTCCTTCATGCCATTCATTAAAGGCCCTTCAATAACATCGAGAGGTCGGCCTAGTTTGGAGCGAGCTTCTTCTGTGTCTTCATCGACATGTGTTGTGATGCCTTTGACAAGAGCATGGGCTAAGCGTTTCTCTACACTTTGCTCTCGCCAATTTTCGGGACTAGCTAGGCTTTTTT
>JADGBV010000467.1 GCA_015231345.1 Planctomycetota bacterium | reverse complement strand
GTAGTTGCGCTTCCACAATTAACAAATCATCTTCTGGCACTATATCAGCAACGGCACCACCCGGCTGAATCACACCCCCTTCCGTCGCAACATATAAACTTTTAATTATGCCATCCACTGGGGAACGAAGAATACGCCGATTAAGATTATCCTGGTATTTTTTTAAGCGTTCTTCGTGAGTCGCTAGGTGCTGACGCTTCTCTTTCAATTGACCACGCACATCAGCATCATAAGCATTTAGCAGGGCACTCAGTTGAAGTTCAGCCTGGGTCAAGGCATGTTCGGACTTTTTACGTGAGGAGCGACTATCAGCTAAGGTGCTTTCAAGGCTATTTAAATCTTTAAGAAGATCAACATGTTTATAGCGATTGGTTAGCTGATCCTTTAATAGCGATTCACTGATGGCGATTTGTTCTTTTAATAATTCTCTTCGTTGCTTTAAATTCACTAAGCTTGTCTCAAGCTGAGTGATATCAAGCTGCCTTAAGGTAATGCTTTGCTTTTGATCGTTCAAACTACTCTTTAAACTCTTCCTTCGTGCCGAGAAAAGCTCTTTAGCTTGCATCAATTGGTCTTTCGCTTCCTCTGGGTAATTCCCCTTAAACTCTAAACTATCTTGCCCCTCAGCCTCAGCTTTCAGTCTTTCTATTTCTATAGACAAAGCTTTTATGCTCAGTTTTAGCTCATTGACATCGGCCTCATTTGCTGTGGTTTTCAATTCGATGATGGGGTCTTCTTTTGCCACCCTCTGTCCTTCTTCGGCTAAGATACGGTGGATAATCCCCCCCTCCAGGTGCTGGATACGCTTAAGTTTGGTTGAAGGAACCACTTTACCTGTAGTCGTACTCATGATATCAAGAGTACCAAAAACAGACCAAGAAGCAAAGGCTAAAAAGCACGCCACGCAAAGCAGAAAGAATAGCTGGGTCTGGAGAAAAGCAGACCTGCTTTTACTTGTGTTAGTCGCTCCCATATTAGGCATCTTGACCCTCCTTTCCTCTAAATGGGCCTTTTAGAATTTCCGGAATGGGGTTTTTATTTAAGTTAATCACAATATCGGCATTAGGGAAAGCGTTGGGAGGACGACTGGAACATAAAACAATCGTTTTCTTCTCCATACGAAACTGCTGAATAAGCGCAAAAACGGCTCGACTCCCCTCGGCGTCCATTCCTTCTGCTGGTTCATCAAACAAGACTATGGAGCCACCTCCAATAAGAGCTCGCGCTAATGCTAAACGCCTGCGAATACCCAAGGCTATATGAGAGCCACTTTCGCGCATGGGCATATTGAGGCCATCCACACTGCGGTCGATAAAGTGATTAAGCTGAACCTGACTGAGGGCTTTTCTTATTTCCTCATCCTCCGCTTCAGGTCTTAGACTGACAAGATTCTCCCTTAAGGAGCCTTCGTAAAAACTCGGTTCTTGCGGAAGATAAATCAATTGCTTACGCCACCACGATTGTTTATACTGCCTCAAGTCTGTGTTATCCAGCAGTAGTTGCCCCCTATTTGGAGCATAAAGACCAACAAGCATTTTCGCCAAAGTACTTTTTCCCGTGCCATTGGCACCACTAATCACCACAAATGACCCTGCTGGCAAGGCTAAAGAGAGATTGCTAAATAGAGGATTAGGGAGCGAGGCAAAGGAAAAGGATAAATTTTTAAACTCCAATTTCTGAGGAGCAGCTTCAGGCTCGAGGCCTTCATCAACCTCAGACGGAATTTCCAAAAAGTTCTTAAGTAATTTTAAGTGATAGTCAGCGACCACTAACTGATAACTCATGGTGGCACATCTAGATATGGGCATAAGTGCCCTTCCAGCCAAAATATTAGCACCAATCATAGCGCCAATACTCATTTCCAATGATAAAACCTGCGAAGCTCCTAATGCTATAACAAAGACACTCATCAGTGATGAAAGAGTCATGGATAGATGACTTAAACTCGCTTGTTTTTTTTGCACTTTTTCACGAACTTTGGCATGATGTTCATAAGCCTCTTTGAGTTTCCCTTGAACTTCGCCAGCAGAGTTAAAAGCCCGAATGGAATCGGCTCCTTGCTGCAAGCTATGCACCAATGTCGCCTGAGTCACCGTTAGCGAAGACAACTCTTTCATATTTCGATTCAAAAAGAATTGGATGGAAAGTGAGCTCAGAATAAGAATCGATGCCGTAGCCAAAACAACCACACAGATGATTGGGTTCAAAAAAGCGATTGCGCCAATATAGAGAAAAGCAAAAGGGACATCGATTAAGTTCACTAAATTGAGTGGCGTATAAGTCTGCTGTATCACCGAGATTCCAGCGAGGATTTCTCTGCGTAACCCACCATCAAGTTGCATCAGCGCACCATAACGCGCATTGGCGCATTTTTCATAGCTTATTTCACTTAAACGGGCATCAGGCTCAGCATTGATTGCCGCTGCCAGGCGAATGCGTAAGCCCTTAAAAGCGTAGTCAAAAGTGATAGCAATTATGATACCTGCCATAAGCGTATAGAGAGTGGCATCAATGCCATTACTGACATAGCGATTTAGCACGTTCATCACATAAACCGCAGACGCTAAACCTAAGATACTAATAAATAGTGAACACACCATAATCTCAAATGTGAGCAGAGGGTGAGCCAGTAAACGTTTAAATAATTCTTTCACAAATTCCTGAAAAATTTAGAATTTTTGGGATAATAAGCGGATTTACAGCCTTAGCAAGTTAATCATCATGGGCGCAGCTCATTGGCTCAAAGATATAATGAAACAGTGTCGCATTTCAAAAACACAAATATCATTACAATTCATTCACTCTCCTCAATGAAACCCCAATATGCTTCTCACAGATATCACGAATTGGCTGAACGAAAAGGATTTAAATCACTCTCCTCTCTGGCAATATACTTTCGAAAGACGCTTAAGTGAAGATGAGTCAGCAGAACTAAACAAACAATTGGCTTCGTTTCTGTCACAATG
>JADGBV010000466.1 GCA_015231345.1 Planctomycetota bacterium | reverse complement strand
AAGCAATGGTGTGGTAGTCTATACAAGACCAAACTACCGGCTGTTAATATGTGTTTTCCGCCATTGAGTTGGCAGACTTACGATATCGACTTTATTGCCCCCGTCTTTGATGGCAAGAAAAAGATCAAAAATGCCCGCATCACAGTTTATCATAATGGTGTTTTGATTCACAAGGATTATGAGCTTTTGAAAGGAACGGGAAATGGAGCCAAACGCAAACAGTTGAGCGAAGGCCCGGTTTTATTTCAGAACCACGGCACACCTGTTCCCTTTCGTAATGTTTGGGCTGCAAAGCTCTAAATAATACATTTGGTGCGAAGGCTGAAGTTCCTTCGGTAAATGATGAAACTTATAGTATTGATAATGAGAATATTCACAGCATAACCCTGAAATTAAGTGAGCTGAAATAGACAGACCATGAAGAACTTATTGACTATTATTATATTGGGCCTGAGTTCTCTCGCCGCCGCTGATAAGCCGAATATTATTTTTATTCTTGTCGATGATATGGGCTACAGCGACATCGGTTGTTATGGCGGTGAAGTCAAGACACCAAATCTTGATCGTCTGGCGCAGAATGGTCTACGTTTTACTCAGATGCATAATACGGCGAAGTGTTTTCCATCGCGGGCTACTTTGCTAACGGGATTATACGCTCAGGATTGCGGTATGTCGCATAGTTTTCAGAAGTTTTCTAATGCCGTAACGATAGCTGAAGTGTTAAAAAAGACCGGGTACCGTACTCTAGCTTCAGGCAAACATCATTCAAAAGAGTCGTTATTCGATCGCGGTTTTGACCGATACTTTGGCTTGCTTGATGGAGCAACCAATCATTTTAATCCGGGCTTACAGCGTGATGGCGAAGTGAAACCAGCGCAGAAGAAATATGGAAAGCGTTCCTGGGCCATTGATGATAAAGTGATGACACCATACACTCCACCGCAAAAAGATTTTTATTCAACTGATATTTATACCAAATACGCAGTTGATTACCTAGAGGAGTACAAAAGCGAAGATAAGCCTTTCTTCCTCTATCTAGCTTATACGGCCCCCCACGATCCACTGCAAGCATGGTGGGAAGATGTTGCTAAGTATAAAGATACTTACAAAGTGGGCTATGAGGCCATCCGCAAAGCTCGAATCGCTAAGTTAAAGCAGTTGGGCTTGGTGGATGCGCAAACTAAAGTCTCTGATGCGGTGCATAAGCCGTGGGCATCATTGGATAACAAAACCAAAGAGATTGAAGCTCGTAAAATGGCTATCTACGCCGCGATGATAGACCGTGTGGATCAAAAGGTCGGTGAGCTTATTGCCAAGCTTGAACAGTTGGGTGAACTGGAAAATACGCTGATTATGTTTGCTGCAGATAATGGCAGCTCAGGGGAGAATGCCGAGAAGGGTGTCCAAAAGAAAAATATGGCGGGTCATGGTTTTCCACTGGAGAAAATCCACACTTCTGAGTACTGGGCATCCCTAGGCAAGAACTGGGCTAATGTTTCAAATACGCCATTTAGGGAAAATAAAACAAGCAGCTACGAAGGTGGGATTTGCACTCCTTTTATTGTTCATTGGCCCAAGGGGATTGCAAAGCCCGGTACGATTAATAAAAAACATGTCGGCCACTTCGTTGATGTGATGGCGACTATTGTTGATATTACAGGTGCAGAGTACCCTGCCGAATTTAAAGGAGAAAAAGTGAACCCGATGGCTGGTGTGAGCTTCCTACCAGAGCTTAAAGGAAATCAGGAATCTAAGAATGAAAGAGACCTTTTCTGGCAGTGGTCTAAAGGAAAAGCTATGCGTCAGGGCAAGTGGAAAGTGGTGGCGAAGGGAAAAAAATGGGAATTATTTGATATGGAGGTTGATGTGAACGAAACGACGGATTTATCAAAGAAATACCCTGAATTGTTTGACTCAATGAAGAAGCAGTGGGGACAATGGTATGAATCGACTTCTGCTCCATAAGGTTGAGCATTTGAGCCCTCTTCCATATTGTCGGGGCTGTAGGGGATTAGTGATCAATTCGTAATGAGTAGAAAACCGTTTATTATATTATTCCTGTTGCTTCTTGCAGGGTGGTTGTTGTTTGGGGTATTTCAAAACTCTTACACAATTCGACCTCTTCAGCCAGGCGCAAAAATTCTCGCATTTGGCGATAGCTTAACTTATGGAAAAGGAGCCAGTCAAGGCAAGAGCTATCCTCAACAATTAGGTGCATTATTAAATAGACCTGTTCTAAGTTCAGGAGTGTCAGGCGAGGTGAGCTCAAAAGGCTTGTTGCGTTTAGAGAATGTCCTTAATGATAATCAAATTGATTTACTGTTGCTATGTCATGGCGGAAATGATATTTTGCAAAGGCGCAGTGAAGAACAGCTTAAAGAAAATCTTATAAGTATGGTAGAGATGGCCAGAGAGTACGATTTTGACGTTATTCTGATTTCGGTGCCGCGTTATGGTGTTGTGTTTTCTGATCACCCTGTTTATTCTGAGGTCTCTGAGCAACTTAAAGTGCCTCTGTTATCTGATACGGTGAGCCGGATCTTGCGTGATAATACTCTTAAAAGTGATAAGATACACCCTAACGACGAAGGCTATTTATGTCTTGCTGAGGATATGGCTGATTTTATTGAAGCGCGTCAGTCTGAGCAGTAATATGTTTGGTTTCTTGTCTGTTGACGCTAGTTATTGCCTATTAAAGCTTTTCTGAGTTTATTTGCGATAAGAATCTAGAATAGCTTGTGCTTCAATATGACTTGGATCGTCGAAAAGCATACTTTTGGCATAGCGCATGGATTTACTTTTTTCTTCCAGTAATTGGTAGGCATGAGCTAAGATATAATTGAGATTTGCAGGCAGGACGGTGCCTCGGACTTTATTTAATTTTAAAAGAGCACTTAGGCTAGACTTTCGCCATTATCAAGAAGCAAGCATCCATCGTGGCAGCAAGGTCCATAATTTCTCGGTCACCGCAGTTTT
>JADGBV010000465.1 GCA_015231345.1 Planctomycetota bacterium | reverse complement strand
TTCACCATGGATACTCGCAAGTTTGAGCCCATGGAGAACTTTGCCGGCCTTATTGAGGTTAACTTTGCTCGTAAGCATGGTTTTGTATTGGGCTTAGTCGAAGAAAAAGAGACTCTTTTAATCTCTAAGCCTTTTGTGGCTCATGGTTACCGTCAGGCGAGCTTGTATTTTGCTGATGTTCCTGAGGTGTTACTCACAACAGATAATCAGCTTAAAGCTGTTCTTGATTTAGCTTATCGTCAGCGTAACCAAGAAGAGAAAGCAGAAACCATGGATGTGGATGAGCTTTCTGATGAGTTGCAGGAAAATGATAACTTAATGAATGTGCGTGATAAGTCGCCATTGGTTAAGCTCTTTTATGAATCGATCACCTATGCTGTCGATAATCAAGCTTCAGATATTCATTATCAGCCCCTTGAGGAAGGCATGATTATCCGTCAACGTATTGATGGTGTGTTGCAGGATGTGCGGCAGGTGCAACGCTCCCAGCAAGATGCCTTGATCAGTTTGATTAAAGTTATGGGTAGTATGGATATTGCTGAACGGCGTAAAACTCAAGATGGACGTGCGACCAGATGGTATTCTGATAAGAAAATCGATATTCGTATTTCTGTGGTGCCCACTTCTTATGGTGAACGAGCCGTGTTGCGTTTGTTGATTAAAACGGCCAAACTATTGGATGTGGAGGAATTGGGGCTTAAAGGTGAGAATAATCATAAAATGGAGATGGTTCTCAATAACTTCAATAATGGTATTGTGCTATTAACCGGGCCTACGGGTAGTGGTAAAAGTACGACCTTATGTGCTGTGCTCACTTCTCTTCAGCAGTTGCGTAAGGGTGATAATATTATGACGATTGAGGATCCCATCGAATATGAACTGAGCGGAATTTCCCAGCTGGAAGTTCAGGTCAAGAAAAATGTGACCTTCGCAACGGGGCTGCGGGCTTTGGTTCGTCAGGATCCCGATATTATGATGGTGGGTGAGATTCGTGATGAGGAAACAGCCAATATGGCGGTGCAAGCAGCACTGACAGGACACCTTGTCTTTAGCACAATGCACACGAATGATGCTCCTGGCTCTATTAGTCGTTTGCAAGACTTGGGGGTTGAATCTTACCTTATCGCTTCATCTGTGGTGGTTATGATGGCTCAACGTCTTGTGCGTCGTGTTTGTAGTTACTGTGCCGAAACATATATGCCTGATGAAGAGGAAATGATGAACTTGGGCGTAGACCCAGCGAGAGTTAAGAATGGCTTTAAAAGAGGTAAGGGTTGCCCCGAGTGTTTTAATCGTGGTTACCGTGGTCGAGTGGGTATCTATGAAATACTACTCATGAACGATATTATTAGAGATCAGATCGTTAGTCGTGTGAATGCATCGGCCATCAAGAGAGATGCTCTGAAGCGTGGAGATATGTTAACTTTAAGGATGGATGGCATTCAAAAAGTGCTCGAAGGTATGACTTCTTCTGAAGAAGTTATGCGTATGACGCAAACGGATATTTACTAATGAATATTCGAGTGGGGCAAGGATATGATAGTCATGCCCTCGTGGAGAATATTCCTCTTTATGTTGGCGGGTACCATATAGATAGTCCCATAGGTTGCAAAGGTCATTCCGATGGCGATTGTTTGCTTCATGCTCTTATCGATTGCTTATTGGGAGCTTTAGGAGAGGGAGATATAGGCACTTGGTTCCCTGATAACGACCCTGCCTATAAAGGGATTCGTTCGACAGAGTTGCTTTCTGCTGTTTTAAATTCTTCGCGCATAGCAAAGTTTGAATTCATTAATTTGGATATCACTCTTTTTCTTAATCAACCTAAAATGAAGGCTCATCGAGAAGGAATTAAGAGTAGCTTAAGTGATTTGCTTGCTTTAGATGCGAGTCGCATCAATATTAAGGCAAAGACATGGGAAGGCTTTTCTTGCGATGGTGTTATGTCTGCCAGTGTCACAGGACTGATTAGTCTATTATAAAGTGGCTCGCATAAAAACGGCTCACCGCACTGAAGCCTTAGAGCATATTCTGGAGGCGCGAATTCGTCGAGGTGAGTTCCATAAAGGTGAGCGCATGCCTTCGGAACGTGACTTGGAGACTGAACTCGGCTATTCTCGTGGTACGATTCGTAAGGCCTATCGTTCACTTCACCATAGGGGGGTGCTGACATATTTAAAGCGTAGTTATCGTGTGTCTGGCTATGTCGATGAGCAAGACTTGCCTGTTGATATTGAGGATAGGGAGTTTTATGCCATCTTTTTTTCCCCGAGTCATACCTCTCCAGAGATTTTAGCCGCTTTAGAAAATGTGATGGTCAAGGAGAAATTAAGCCCTTTGCTCATTAACCTAGATGTCATGAATTTGAGTGGCCCCTCTTTGGATCTGTTTAAGGTTTTACATGTGAAGCCTCGAGGTGTATTTATATTATCCCATTACTTTGGCTCTCAATCAACCCCTCTTGATGAGAAGTATTTAAGTCTGCTCCCTGTGCCCTATCTATTTATTAGCACGCCTCTAAGAGTTCGTAACTCATCATCAATCATTATGAATGTGGATGAAAGCATGAGCTTATTTGCGCAATATTTAGAAGAGCAAGAGGGTGTGGATAAAATAGAGTTATTATGGCAATGGCCTTTGTCGGAGTGGGATGGAATTTATTTTCAGAAACTTTCTCATATTATTAGTGGCTGGGAAAAAGGAGCCTTGAATAGACGCTGGGAAGTGAAATGGTTTTCAGGGATGAAACCCAATTTCAGTGCAGATTCAAGTAAGACTTTGATGGTGGCTTGTCCCTCCCTGCCTTACTCAGCACAATTAAAAGGCGACAAAATAATTTCGTTTTCTCATAGTGAGGGGCAGGCATTTGATGCGATTTATCTTTCACCCATGCTTTTAGTCCGTGAGTCCATTAAAATCATGAAAAGACGCCTAGCTCACCTCGCTTCTCAAAAAGGCCCTTTTGAGTTCCCTCCCCTT
>JADGBV010000464.1 GCA_015231345.1 Planctomycetota bacterium | reverse complement strand
GCATTAAAAAGGACCATCCTGATATTTTACTTGGCATCCCAAAAATCATTCCTGTGCTGGCGTAAAGCATAAAGTAAATCCCTCTAGGCTCTTTGATGCCTATTGTGGCTAAAATTGACGAAGATATGGACAAGGCCTGTTTTTAGTTGAGCGCTCAGCTTGCGCATTTATGGCACTATTAATAATCCCTGCAACTTGTTTTAGGAGACCTAAATGGCCGTTGTAGTTGATACTGATGATTGTTCTGGATGTGCACAATGCGTTGAAGCATGCCCATGTGAATCTATTACTATTGTAAATGATCTTGCTGTAATTGATGCAGATACTTGCACCGATTGCTTAAGCTGCATAGACGCTTGCCCTACTGAGTGCATCAGCGAAGCTAGCTAATAAAAGCAGAAAACTTATACAAAAGCGGAACAAGCCGAGACTTGTTCCGCTTTTTTTTTGCCTTGTCAGCATGTATTGTCGCGCGAATAAATAGCTTAGAATGTCAATCCGTTATTTGGGAGCGCATATGAAGTTTTTACTACAATACTTAAGTATTATTCTTTTAATTACTGGAGTGTCATTTACAGCACCAAAAAAAGAAGGCGGCCCAAAAAAGCAAAATGATAAAGGCGGCAAACCGAAAATCATAGAAAACATCGACCCCGATGGCTATGAGCTTATCATTACTTATCTTAAAAATCGTTATCACCTCGACCAGAGCATAGAACGACTTAAACAATGGTCTCCGGGAGCTTTTGAAAAGCATCAGATCAATGAGCTCCTTGTAGACATACTCATAAGCCCCACGACATCAAAAAATACTCGACTCGCTATTGTCGACCTTTTTAAAACGTCATTCTCAAAACGCTCTCTTGTACGCTCTAAGCTCATTGCCATACTTATTAAAAATTTAGATAACATCTACTCACCTAGTCTCTCATCCTCCATTTTGGAATTTATATTCTCAGCCATCGGCAACCAAGAAACTGAATTGGAAAAAGCGAGAACACAACTTATGCAAGAAATCACGAAAGATATTCTTGCGAATGACAGTGTGGCCAAATATAGCTCTCAGGATCATGTTGTCGCATTAAAAGCTTTAGGTAAAAGCACCCCAGACAGTAAAAGCATTGACCTACTCAACAGTATCATATCGAAAAAATTCATCAAAGACGAAGGGGTTCCCTCCGTACGCATTGCCTTTTATCAAACTTTAGACAAACTGACCAAATTACGCTTTACAGCCACACCCATTCTCGGGAAAACTGAAAAGAAAAATATACTGAAATACCTCCATCAACTACTCGGCCAAGAAGCTGAGCGACTCCATAAAGAGCCAAAACAAATCACAGAAGACGACCTGATAGAGATCGAATTTTTAATGAAGTCCATCGAGAACATTTTATCTGACCCAGAAGTGACTTCATACCGAAAAGAATCCTATATATCTCTTATCAAAATACTCAGCTCCAAGACTCCTAATTTGGTTAAACTTGCCGGAGAATACCTCATAAACACTAAAAGCATGGAGATTCGCAACCGCATTAAAGGCTTAGAACTTAGAGATATCTTGCAAATGAACACGACCGCCAGGTTTCATGCCTATAAGATCGCCAAAAAAACTCAGCAGGAAAACCCACAAAACCCAGAAGCCCCTCAAGACCCCCATGCCCTAAAAGATTTCAATAATGCCAAAGACTTAGCAACGATTTCGCTCGAACTCCTTGTCAGGTATATCGATGTCATTATAGCTTCTCTCGATGGCCAATCGGAAAAGAAACTCACTGGAATCTTAAAATACCTGAATAATCAGTTTATTGAAGAGAAAGAAGTTCATTTTAAAAATATTTGCCTATCTGCTTTTGTGAATCTCGATGCAGGTATTTTACAACACAAAAGTTTTCCCATTAGCAGTTTACAAATTGTAAAGAAAATGTTCGAAGATGGCATTGCCATCATGAAGATCCCTGTTCAGCGCAAAGACCCTGATAAAAAGGAAAATATTGAGAAACTACAAGAATCTATGGCGAATATGATGGCTGAAATGACTGGTCATGATTATGGCATCAACAGTCAAGCCTGGGAAGGCTGGCTCAATGGAGCCGGTGGGGAACGTTATTTCAAGCGTTTAAAGTAAGCACAAAGCATTTTGCCATTTACAGGACGGATTCCTCCGGGAATCTATTAACAAGCTTCAGCCTTAAAAAATCTGCAATTTCCACTTGGAAGCAGACATATATTGATACAATAATTACTAATTATCTTGGATATTATCAATGGCCGACGTTTTAAGTCAAAGTGAAGTTGATGCACTCCTGCAAGCTGTCTCTGGAGGAGATGATGCAGGTGAGCTACCTGATTTATCAGCAGCTCCCGCCGAAGCAGCCCCAACCTCATCAGCAGCCAAAGCCGCCCCCATTCCTTTAGATAAAAACTTATCGATTTACGATTTTCGTCGACCCAACAGGGTTTCACCCGAGCAAATGCGAGCTCTTAGCTCCTTGCACGAGCAATTCGCGCGAAACCTTGCGGTAGAACTTACGGGTGTTCTCAGAACCGTTATCGACATTCAAACTTCCCAAGCTGAGCAGCTGACTTATCAAGAATTTACCATGTCACTGCCAAACCCAACTTATATCACAACCCTATCGTGCGAGCCACTTTCTGGGGAAATGATCATTGAAATGAATCCCACCATCTGCTTTCCTTTTATCGACAAACTCCTTGGCGGAGGGCACACTGCTGCAGCGGCTCCCGAGAGACCTTTTACCGATATTGAGTCCAAGCTTATTTCTCAAGTGATGGATAATGTCATTCACCACCTGCAAGAAACTTGGGACCCTATTGCTCATTTACGCCTTGCGGTGACCGATACCGAAACAAACCCACAAATTATGCAGAACGTGGCTCCAAATGAGATTGTCGTCTTACTCACTTTCGAAATCCGTATGAGTGAAGGTGAAGCCGGTGGCATGCTCAATCTTTGTA
>JADGBV010000463.1 GCA_015231345.1 Planctomycetota bacterium | reverse complement strand
CATTTTCCCAAACCTTGTTTGAAAAGCTCCTCTGCACCTTCTGGGGCAACTCGGCCCATTGTTGGAGAAATACGCTTAACTTTCTTTAATTCAAAAGGAATTTTGACCTGTGTTTTCGCTTTGCGGTTCATTGTCTTAATAGAACCTGTCATTTTTTGACCCTCTACACTTATGCTCCATAAGTCATCGCTGTAAGTTAGCTTTCCATTTTTTAAAGCTATCACCTTATTAAAGTCGTATTGAGCTCTCCGGTCAAATTCTGTCATCAGCTGGATCTCAAAAGTATTATCTTTTCGACCAACAACTCTAGCAGCCAAACTTGGGTTGATATTTTGGTAAGAACCCTTAGGTGGGTTAAGAAAAGACCCTAACCACTCACCGGCAAACTCTGGAGGCATATCAGCCCACAGACTGCAGCTCAGCATGAAAAAAAAGATAATAAAGGGGGACTTCATAATAACTATTCTCCTATTCAATATGTTCCTATGATAATGTCGTAAATCGACCTTAAA
The DNA here is from genome assembly GCA_015231345.1 of Planctomycetota bacterium. Lineage (GTDB taxonomy): Bacteria > Planctomycetota > JADGBV01 > JADGBV01 > JADGBV01 > JADGBV01. The sequence continues at coordinate 2,470 of JADGBV010000463.1, read as the reverse complement.
CTGATTTTAATGACTAGTTTCATACTCATACTGATTTTATGAGAAAGCCCTATGTGTTAGAGGGAGTAATCACTCACACATAGGGCGTTTACAGAACCCCATAAACCAAAAAAATAACGGGGGGAAAGTCTAATGGTTTATAGGACTTCTTCTCATATCATCTCCCACTATGGTATGGAGGATGACTGGACAATTCTTGTAAATTATTGCTGTTTTTTGTATTTATTACTGAAAAACATGCTATATCTCAACGAAATATAGCTTCAGACAAATGTTTTAGAGCATTGGCTACAGAGAGGAATTTGATCAAAAAGGCCTTTTTTATGGATAGACCTCACATTAAGATACTTTTCACTTTTCCAGATATCCGCAATGGATGTTTTTTCATCCACATGCCCCAAAAGGTTTTTACCATCATAGTCAAGGCAACATAAAGCCACATCACCATTACTTAAAATCGTAAATGTGCGCCACACACGAGAACACGGCTTACGTAGTTTATTTTCATTCTCACCATCACCTTGGTCAGCCCAATTATGAATTTTCCCAAATGAAAAACTATCCACAATATTACCAAGTTGTTCCATAGTCGAGTCCGAGTCTGACGTACTGACACATGATACTTTGATTTTCATAGATGATTTTTTTGCATTCCTCGCTTCAACAAGGCCATGGATGTTATCTATCACCTCTTGATACTTGAGGGGGTGGCGAATCTCTTCAAATTCTTTTTTATTGGCACCATCAAAACTCACTTTGATTTCTGATAATCCAGAATCAATTAATTGCTCAGCAACCTCGCGTTTAATTAATGAGCCATTGGAGAAGATCTTCACTTTTTTTATGCCTTTGCCCACAGCATATTGAATGCGTGAGATTAACTTTTTATCGATAAAAGGCTCACCAAAATTATGGAGATGGAGCTCCTGACAATGATTTTCGGCGCATTCGTCTACCACTCGCTCAAAGAGAGACTGATCCATATTTTTAACCGGACGACTCATCTCACTGTGAGGGCAAATAATGCACTTGGCATTGCATGCATTCGTCGTTTCAACCCGAACCACTTTTGGGAATGCGCCTAAACCAGCGCCATAAAGGGCAGCAGTTGCCTGACACGATAATTTGGATAATAAAGATGGAGAAGCCACGATATTTTTAGCTCTTAACAAGAAGGCAAAATAGTTGCAAATAGGTACATGATATACTTATTTACTGGGAATTTAATGAATTTACAGGAGCTGCAAGCTAGGAAGCGAGCGACTTCAAAGCAAGGCTCTCAATTGCTTTGAGGCTTACTCTTATACAATATTCTCATCTTAAGATTGGAAACTTATGTCCTTGAAATACTTCTTCTTATTCTTTTTTCTCAGCGCATCTGCACAAGTTTTACTCGCTGCAGAGCCCATGACATTGCCCAATGGCATTAAAGTATCCTTTGAAAATAAAGAAGTGCATGCTCCCATATCCGTCTCAAATAAAAATGGCCAACTGGAATTCATCGTCAGCAAAGGCCTGGAGAAGGATTATGAGTCTGTCTTTAGCACTAAAATCTCCGCCAAAGACATCCATATGGCCATTCTACTCATCGGCATTGAGCCTTCCGCCTACGCAGAAGGGCAAAAAGCCCCTCAGTCTTCCCAGCTAGAATTATTTGTAAAGTTTGGCGAGGAGGAAGCTCAGCCCATTTCTCATTACCTCAAATGGAAAGATGGCAGTGATGTCCAAGGGCACTTTTACTTTGTCGGCAGTTTTTTTGAAAAAATCAGCGGTAGAAGCCAATATATGGCTGAACTCAGCTTAAATATCGTAGCTGCCTACCCAGATAAAAGTATGGTCATTAGCCCTAATTTCAATGTCGAAAACCCATACGCAGAAGGCGAGTCAGTCTTATACCCCGATGGCAAAACTTTGCCTAAGATTGGCACCAAAGGCATGCTCATTATTCGTAAACCCCAAAAGGCGGCAAAGTAATAATGACTTCATCAATTTCCTCTTTAGGACTTTGCCTTTTTAGCCTTCTCTTATTCAGTGAGTTAAGCCAAGCTCAAGATGAAAGTTTCGCCGAACTCAGAGCTAAAGGGCTGCACAAGAAATACACGTCTGCGCTTGCAGAATCATCACGAATGAGCCTTAAAGAGCAAAAGAAAAGCGAGAAAGACCTCTTTGCTATCAAAGAGAAATGGCTTTTGCAACTAAGCCTACTAGGCATGCAGCCTGAAAAGCCTCAGCTTCCAGAGGTCGAAGAAATTCCTTTTGAAGCTCAATCAAAATGGGCTGAAAACTATAATTACATCGAAGTCGATGATTGGAAATCACTGCCAAAGACTCAAGATTGGGAGCCTAAATGGGGCCTTTCGTATCGTCAAAGGCGCAGTCTGAAAAGTGAAAGCAGTAAACAAACTGAGGTTTATGCTTTACATATCGCAGAGAAGCAGTCCCATGAACAAAAGCGCGTAAGGGATATAAA
>JADGBV010000462.1 GCA_015231345.1 Planctomycetota bacterium | reverse complement strand
CAAACCTCCCCACGACCAGCATTCTGCTGGACCGATACAAACTATACTGATTTATAGTCTGAGTACTGCTTGTATTGAGATGTTGATATTCATGGAGGGGCGCTTCGCCCCCTCCAAACCTCCCCACGACCAGCATTCTGCTGGACCATTCAATTAATATAAAAGTATCTCATGAGATAAAATAAATCACGCATTTATTTCAATGTGTGCTATAATACCCCTCTTTTACAACAAGGAGATGTTATGGGTGTTTATCATCAGCGACTCATGGAAGAGTTTTGTGTGGCAGGCTTAGCTGAAGCAAGTCAAAGAACTTATTTACATCAATGCATTAGTTTTTTTAACCACTATAAGGGCATTCCAGCTAATAAAATCGAAGAGAGTCAAGTCAGGGAGTGGCTGATGCTACTGAGACAACGCGAACTTTCCGATAGTACAATTAATGTTGCTAAGAATGCTTTGCTATTTTTCTTTACTAAAGTTCTCGATAGACCACTATGGAAAATATTCCGTGAATTTAAAATAGAGCAGCCAAGAAAATGTACTGTTATACTTAGTCGAAATGAGGTTTGGCGAATACTAAATCAAGTTTATCTCTACCAATATAGAACGCCAATATATATGCTGTATGTATGTGGCTTACGTATTAATGAATGCATTAATCTGCAGGTCAGAGATATTCATAAAGATGAAAAACGAATCCATATCCGTGAAGGAAAAGGCAAGATTGATCGTTATGTTCCTATCGCTGATAAGGCATTAGATAATCTTAGAAGACATTGGAGTAGGCATAAAAACCCAAAATACCTCTTTCCAAGGAATAATCGTCCAGAAGAAACGATTCTAGCTGATACATTGAGGAAGGCTCTGAAATCAGCAGTTGTAAAAGCAAAAATTAGAAAAGAAGATGTAGTTCCGCATACCCTGAGGCATTCATATGCAACGCATCTGCTTGAGATGGGAGTCCCTATAGAGCACTTAAGAGAGTTTCTAGGGCATAAAGATGTTAATACGACTCAACGCTACACACATATCACACCTAATGGATACGCCCATACTCAAATCCAAATCAATAGTTTAGTGGATGATGAATATGAGTGCTAATGTAGGATTCATCATGAGGGAGTACGGTAAAGAGTATCTCCGAAAGAATAAAGGCAATATTGTTTATCAGCAGATAAAAGCTCTGAAGTCTATTTCAGAATGTCAAACTGGCAATCTAGGGCTGGGTATCTATTCATGCGACACATGCAAGAGATTCCAGATTTTAAAGGCTAGCTGTGGAAACAGACATTGCCCTGGTTGCCAAGGCTGGAGAACATTCGATTGGGCCAAACGTCAGGAGGAAAAGAATCTATCAATTGAATATTTCTTTATGACATTTACCGTGCCTGAAGAGCTTCGTTTTCTAATCTACAAACACCAGAGGAAAATGTACCCTGCGATGTTTAAAATTTCTGCAAATATCATCAAAACGATGATGGGAGACTCGAAGCACCTTGGGGCAAAAACAACCGGCTTCACATCTGTTCTTCATACCTGGGGAGGTATGTTGCAATTCCATCCCCATATTCATGTCTTGCTGCCAGGTGGAGGTTTGGATCAGCATGGCAAATGGGTCGGTTTCAAGAGAGGATTCGGCTTAGCAGTTAAAGCAGCAAGTAAATTATGGAGGGGTAAACTACTTGCAGAATTAGAAAGAATTGCTGGTCGGTCCAATTTGCCTGAGTCCATTGCAAGCAAGAGCTTTAATGTTTATTGTAAATCAGCTGGAACTGGCAATCAAGTTGTTAAATATTTATCGCGCTATATATTTCGTGTGGGAATTTCTAATAATCGAATTCTGAAAGTTGAGAATCGGAAAGTTACCTTTAAATATAAAGATAAAGAAACCAAGAAAACGAAAGTGACTTCCCTAGATGTTCTTAAATTCATAGATCGATTTCTAAAACATGTTCTCCCTTCAGGTCTGGTTAAGGTTCGGCATTATGGATTTCATCATCCCAATTCTAAGATTGACAAAGATTTTCTGAAAGAAAGAATACAGCAAAATCATCAAGCTTATATTGAATCCAAAACTGTAGAAACTCCTGATTCGAGCATGAAAGGTAAAGCGAGTTTTAAGGGACCGAAATGTAGACACTGCGATGGTAAACTTACGCTGAAGGTGTCATACCGAATGGTGAGAGTAGAATACAGTAATACTGGCTGACGAATTATAGAGATGTAGAAGTTTTATTTATGTCATTGGCCATGATAAGGTACGAAAATTGTAAACGGAGAGAATTTAGATGATATTTGTCGCTGAAATTGAAATTTTTTATTGTCTGTCAGATCTATTTTAGGCTATTCTGGGGAAATATTGGATATATTTTTAATCAGGGATCTTGAAAACCTGTTCTAGATTATAAGCTTCATTAATCTTTACCCTTAATTAGAAAAACGTGTGCCACGAAGGGCTTCTTGAACATGGATTAGTGATATGGGCTCGCTCCACTCGCCACACACTAATCCTAATACGTTAGGCCTATCGCGTGAAATCTATTCTAATTTATTTTTCAGCTTTTTTATCAGTTATTTCAACTATTGCTTCATCCTGTATTCTTTGGGACTTTGCATATTATGTTAAAATCAACAGAATACCAATGGACTATTCAGGCTCACAATTTGCCATTTCGATTAATTATAATATATTATTTCCAATTAACATATGCCTACTAGCAGTAATTGCCTACATGACCTTGAGAAATAAGGAGTATTCCCTAGCAATATTGTCTATTACTAATGTCACAATCTCTTTGCTCTGTACATTTACATCTGCATATTTTTTCTCTGTAATACACTCAGAAGGTTTACTTAACCATTTTTCTAGTCTTGCATGGTGGCTGTAATGCCTACTGCTAGACCAAATCCCGGCCTAACAAATCGCTGGTTACGCCAAGTTAAATCAGAATCTTTGGAATTGATATCAGAATCATGAAATTAGATCATGTTACCCAGTGG
>JADGBV010000461.1 GCA_015231345.1 Planctomycetota bacterium | reverse complement strand
AAAGCAATTGGAACTACTGAAGTATTATAGCATGGAAAACCTCAATCAATTTACTCCCAAAGGCAAGAAACTAGAGAATCATGAACAATTCCTGGACTTTCTTATGCAAGTATGGAAAGAGAAAAGCAAAACATTCACAAACTTAAAAATCAAAGGTCTGTCGGCATTCACAAAAGAAAGTCTTCCCTGGCAAACGGCCAGTGGATGGAAAGACATGGCACTCAAACAAAACCGCCACGATTTTTTTATTACAAACACACTTATTTTTTACGATGATATTACTTTCCCCTACCCTCATGCCATATGCAAACACGCAAAACTCGGAGGTATGGATACATTGTCTCCCCTCGCACCCAATGGAGGGGGATCTATTGCCATGGTCAGCACCATAGGCTTTACGAACATTAAACCTTTTGGAGAAGGGGATATCCCCAAAGACTGGATTGCACAAGTACTCGGCGCAGCCCTTATTACTCATGAGCTAACGGGACATGCTTTGGTGGAGCTTCCCGATTTTTACGACCACCCTTTACATTGCATTATGTGTACACCTCCTGAAAATGAAAGCTACCGTGCTTCAACAGAAAACACCCTATCGTTCAAAGGTCCCTGCCCCAAATGCCTACCACGAATCAATAGCTTTAAAAAGGGCTGGGTGAAAACAATCGATATGGTCGATAAGGTTATCGCAGGAAAATTTCGCGGTGGTTTCAATGGCGGAGCTATTTGGAATAACAGGGTCTTTTTGGTCGTCAATAATGAACGCTTACCTGACTTGAGTTACGAAGGAATCGAAAAGCTTTTCCTCAAACATCAGGTTCTTATCGACAAGAAAGAAATAGAGATGATATCAGATTTTATCAACTTACTCTCAAAGGATGCCAAAAGTTTTTCAGATTCTCGGGTCAATCTTGTACGAGTTTTAAACCAATTACGAGCTCGAAAAAAATAAAGGCCAATAGCGTATGCAATTGGCCTTTATATGAAACCATCTTAGGTTTTCAGAATTAAGAGTCTATTTCGACCATGCAGGGCGATCCACGTAATCTAGTTTTTTTACATATAGATTCCTGCCTGGCTTAACGTCCTCTTTTTGCTTATCAATAAAAGAAAGCATTTTCCTTACAACATCTTGATGATGAGATGCTACGTCATACTTTTCCCCGGGGTCTCGCCCAAGGTGATACAATAAAGGGCTCTTATGGACTTCTTTATCGCCTTCCACACCAAGCCACCCTTCAGTTACTAAATGTAGCTTCCACTGCCCCCAGCGAAGAGCGTATATTTGGTCACCTCGGTAGAAATAAAATAATTCACGTGGGCTCTTTCCACCTTTGAGGGCCGGAGTCAGGTCAAGACTATCTTCACCTTTAGCCTTAATGCCAGCTAAAGAAGTAAACGTCGTGTACAAATCAAGAGTCGAGCCAACTTCACGACAGATACTGCCAGCTTTTATTTGGCCTGGTCCCCAAAAAACAGTGGGCTCTCTCATGCCGCCATCCCAGGTCATTCCCTTACCGCCTCTAAGCAAACCAGAAGAACCACCTCTGAGTTTTTCGCTAAGCCATGGGCCATTGTCAGAAGTAAAAACAACTATAGTATTCTTGTCCAATCCGGTTTGACGTAGAGTCTCTAGTATACGACCCACTGAGGCATCGAGTTCTTCAACCACGTCCCCGTATAAACCACGCTTGCTTTTGCCCCGAAATTCAGCAGAAGCATGAAGAGGCACATGAGGGAAACTGGATGCGTAGTATAAGAAGAAAGGTTTCTTTTGATTTTCTTTGATAAATTCAACACAACGTTCTGTATAACGCTTAGTCAGAGAATCCTGATCACATGGGAACTCGATAATTTCTTCGTTTTCCATGAGAGGGACCAGTCCTGTTTTCCTTTTTGCAGGCATCTGAGCTTGCTCTAAGGTTACTCCCCCACGAAGCTTGACGTCTTTGGCAAAAGTCATTTTGGCATCAATCCCCATATCGTTTGAGTAAGGGATTCCATAGTAGCTATCGAATCCTTGACTTGTCGGAAGGTAAGCTTTACGGTGACCTAAATGCCATTTCCCGACTGCTGCCGTCGTATAACCTGCACTCTTTAAAGTTTCAGCAATAGTAACTTCAGCTGGGTCCATACCTTCGGCAGACCATTCGAAGAAAACTCCACTCGCGGTACCAGTCCTGGTGGGGTAACGTCCGGTTAAAAGCCCGGCTCGACTTGGAGTACAAACGGGAGCGGCGGCATAAAAATCGGTCCAACGCTGGCCTTCGGTCGCCATTCTATCAATATAAGGTGTGGAGATACTTGGGTGTCCATAACAACTTAGATCACCATAACCCAGGTCATCGGCAAAAATAACAATAAAATTAGGTTTTTCGGCATCATGAACCTCATGTGCCAGACAGAGAGAGGGCACCATAAACAAAAAAAGAGCGGCAAGCAAAGGGACTTTCATACTAGAATCCTTAAATCGAAAAAGATAATTATTGACCATTATGTAACTCGCATTCAAAAGTTGAAATCAGTGCAGAGTTTCTTAAACAATGATGATCAACTTGCTGGTCTTGAATATTTGGGGGCACCAGCTAAAAATAATTCAGATTGACGAAACTTGGCTGCTTTAAATTTGATTGGTCTCAATGCATTGGATGTGAATGATTTAAATAGGGCCCTTTATGTTTATAATGAAAGCTATATTGACAGCCGAATAGATTGTGTCTTTCAACACATGTAGCCTACGGATTCAGGTTATTCACATTCCGAGAAGAGACCTTCTTCCTTAAACTGTTTCAAATTAACCCACCATGGATCATTCATGAACTCTTTAGCGTTATTCTGTTGAGTAATGGCCCAATCAGAACCCCAGCGTATAAAAAAACAGATCTTAGGATAGTGCTCTTTGTGGAAGTTCAGCTGTATCATGTTATTCCAGACGTTAGTTGCTTTTCCCTTGGCAATATTGTGTTTTTTTCTGTATTCACGCAGCTGCGCTCCATATTCAGTAA
>JADGBV010000460.1 GCA_015231345.1 Planctomycetota bacterium | reverse complement strand
ACTAAATGTCCTTGATCTGGAGGACTTATAACTACTTGCCCCCGATCCAGTCGAAGAATATTCGGAAAAAGATTTGAGTGAAGGCTGATCTCCTTTTTCGAAATTTCTCTTTGCAAAGCTAATACGTTGAGCACTTTGGCTGTCCCCAACGCGCTTGTATTCACGAATTGCATTGTCGTAATACTGTAAAAGCAAGCTCTTTGATTCTTTCAGGGATTGTTGGTAAGCTTTTATGGCACCCTCTAAATCATCGGCAATGGGGTCTTTTGCATGTAAAGGGAGAAGGAGTAGTAGGAGAATAAATGATTTTAGAGGCAAACTTGTCATGGGTGATAATGCTGTATTGTGATATAATCGAATAATATAAATCTTTATGACGGTGTTCAAAGCAAACTCGAAAGGAATTTGGAATATGACTGAATTGCATAAGTCTTTTTAGTAAAAAATAGACTATATGACTTAATTTAGCTTATCTTTTTAACTATCAATTGACATGAAAGCTTGTCGTGGAAAATTATGGTACAGCAAAACTTGAATTTATATGACTCGTCTCTTTGCCTTTACGAAATCGCAATATTTAATCCACCCATGAAAAAACCACTCATTTTATTTGTCAATTTGAATCCAAGACCTGAATGGAAAAAGGAAAAAACCCTTATCTATTTTAATATTGGCCTTTGTCAGGTTGCGACCCATGTTGAAAATCTGGGCTACGAGTTTGATATTTTAGACTTCTCTGTTAATCCCATGACAAGGAGTGCTTTTAGTGAGGCTATTCAGAAACGCCCCTATGATATTGTGGCATGTGGTGGTATGTTACATACCTTATGGCAAATTTCGGAAATAACTGATCTCGTTAAAGCTATTCGTCCAGACATCAAAGTTATTATAGGAGGCTACTCCACTATGTTAAGTGATAACAAAGCTTTGGAATGGACTCAGGCTGATGCTGCGATTAGAGGGGAGGGCGAGTATGCTTTTGAGGATGTGCTAAAGTGCATCGAGAAAGGGGATTCTTTTAAAGGTATTCCTGGAGTTTCTTATAGGGAAAATGATGTTTTGTATCATGCAGAGGTTCGTAAACCTGACACGAACCTCGATACAAAAGGGATCCCAAACTGGAACCTATTTGATGTTGAATCTTATGTGAAATCAGGTCAAAATATGCAAAATCATCATTTGGGTTCACTTTCTCATCATAGATTTTTCCCTATAGTCACAACTCGAGGATGTCCTTTTGCCTGTACTTTTTGTAGTAATACAAAAGTAATAAGAGATAATAACCCCTACAGAACTCATTCTCCAGAGTTTGTTGCTGATATGATTTTGAAACTATATCATGAATATGATATAAATCACTTTAAGTTTGTAGATGAGTTGTCTTTTTTGAATGTTTCATATGTTAGAAAAATGGCAAAGGCGATAAAAGAGCTTAAAATTGATGCAACTTACGAAGCTATTTGCAGAGTTGGGCTCTTTGCTGAAAAAGACTATGAAATAGTTGCTGACCTCAAATTGGCAGGTTTTAATCGTTTGTTTTACTCTATTGAATCAGGAAGCCCTAGGATTTTACAATTAATGAAAAAGCGAATTGATTTAGATGGTTTTTTGACTCAGAAAAAACTCCTTGACCGCGCGGGAATTAAATCATCTACTAATGTTATTGTAGGCTATCCAACAGAAACAGAAGAGGATATCAAAATGACTTTCGATATTTGCCTTGAGGCTGGAATTCTACCGAGTGTTTGCTTCTTATTGCCTATTCCTGGGTCAGAGATGTATGATTACGCCATGGAGCATGGATACATTAAGAATGAAAAAGAATATGTTTTTGATATTGGCGAACAGCAGTATTTGAAAGTGAACCTTACAGATATTCCTAATGATGAGTTGCAAGAGATGACTCTTAAGCATCTAAAAAGAGTCAGGGATGGATTGGGAATGGATATCCCTGATGCTAATCTGATTCGCTCAGTAAATATAGATCCGGGTTGCCCTTCCGGTAAAAAAAGCCTTTTTTTACCGGAGTTTTAGCCTGCTGTTTTTGATGTTAAAGGTTAGATCTTACAAGCCTGTTTTGAGTCGATGACTAAAGATCCTCAATAACTCGAAGAAAAATATTCCCGCCCTTATCAGGGTGGTGATTCTTCATAATGTATTCTTGCCCGTTTTGGCCCATTTGTTTTCTGCTCTTAGGATCTTTGATCATTTTGTCTAGGGTTTGAGAGAATTCACCAAACTGAGTATCAGGAAAAGAAAAGCCTAGTTCAAAGCGTTGAATGATATTGTCTGGGTTCACATTGAGGGTGAGTAATGGGCACTGATGAAAACAAGCTTCCATCATGACATTTGAATAGCCTTCACTTTGAGATGTAATGACAAGAACTTGGGTCCTATTGTAGAGCTCTGCGATTTGCTCTCGAGGAAGTGACTCTATCAATTTAAGTTGGGGTAGAGCTTGGGCTCTAGAACTTATTTCTTGCCAGTAGTCCTTGTGAAGTGAAGGCTGGCAAATCATGGTGAAAGAATAGTCTGGATGAGCTTCGGCTAAATCTAAAAAGAGTTCGCAGCGTTTAATGGGGTCACAGCGTCCGATCCATAAGATGGTATTACGCTCTGTCTGCTCAACAGGGGGTGGGGGAGCGATAAATAAGTTTTTTACGAGTCCTTTGGATTTGATATTCCTGTGTCTCAGAAAAGAATTATCTTGGTCTTTCGACTGTACGGTAAGGGCATAGGCATTCTTATAGAGCCAGCCCATGGCGATGGAAGGGATTCGACCACACCATGACGCAAGCTTTTTGGGATGAGCTTCATCATCATTGGCGACCATATAGATGAATTTATGGCCCATTAATTTGGTGATAAAGGCACTGCAAGCTACTGCTAAGCTGGCGCTTCGAAGAACATAGATATCAGCTTTAATGTCCTTTATGGTGGTGTAAAGTCGATAGAGCCCAGTGAGAGTATTCTCTTCAAAAGAAAGAGAACGGAATAGCTTGACTCCTTCACGTTCTTCAATTTCTCC
>JADGBV010000045.1 GCA_015231345.1 Planctomycetota bacterium | reverse complement strand
ATAATTTAGTGATCAAAGTGTCAGCCAAGGAAACCGACAGCCATTCATATTTTGCTTCAGAGTTGTTTTCAAAAGGAAATATGGCGAGGGTCGTACGCTTGTCAGCCCTTCCCCATGCGAAAGGAATACTGGTAATTACCCATAATGCAACGATCCATGGAATTTTACTGCCCAGAAAGTTGTGTTTTGCGAAACTCATGCTCTCAATACGCATCATCTCCTGCATTGGCTCAACGTAATATAAGAAATCATCTAAATATATGCTTAGAGAGAGGAAATTGAGCTTTCCACCAGAGCCTTATTTGTGAGGAAGAATGCGTGACCGTAAACATAAACAGAGCCTTTTCCACGGAAAAGCCTCACTGCCATATTGGTTTTGCCTTTGTCACGAATGAGATAATTTCCCTTTCCGGTGTATGTGATAGGAGAAGGAACATTTCCTTTCATGTCAAATGATTTCATCCCAGAAAGGTAATGACTATTAAAATCGGTGGGAGCTCCCGCATATTTGCTTTCAATGTGAAATCCCAGCTTTTTCCCCAAGGCATTCAAGGGAAACTCGTAATCCTTTTTGTCGTAAGCAGCGTAACTCCATGATTGTGCAGCTAGAATAAGAGTTCCTCCTTCTAGAACAAATGCTTGAAGGGCTTTGCCATCACTTGGGAGAAGTTCTTTGAGGTATCGACCTATGACGATAACGTTCAGGTGCTTAATGCTTTTGTATGAAAGAGGCTCACGTTGAAGGTGTAGTTCATATGGCTTACTCTGAAGAAATTCGAGACATTCGCGTGGAATTTCTCCCATAAGTAGTAATTTTGGGACTTCGGATGGGACGTTTGGCTGTGAGTGGCTTAGCTGTTGGCCGAAGACAATCCAAAGCAGTATGGAGATGGGGAAAATGAATTTCATGGGAAATCTAGGGATCCACATATTGTGCTCTTCAAGTCTATGGAAATTGTAGCTAGCACAAGTGGCTCTTACTGCGTGATAGTTATGAGTCTTTACGCAGCGTTTGTTTTGGGTTGCGGCTTTAGAAAAAGTGGCGAAAAGAGGTAGGCGCCCATGAGTAAGATCGCGATTAGGCCGAAGTACTCTACGCTAAAGCTGGCCAAGACGACAATAATGGAAATGATGCGAGTGATACTTTTAGATTGACTCATCACTTTGCCAAAATGAATGTATTTTACAAAGTAAGCATTCATAATAAAACCCGTGGCTAGAAAAGAGCAGAAAATAAATAAATGAATGGGCTGAGAGGGCTCAAATCGCGAACAGAAATGTACGATGCCGCCTACAAGTAAAGCAGCTGCGGGGCTGGGTAAACCCTTGAAGTAACCAGGCGTTGGGTGCTTGTCTAAAGTGAAGTAAATTAACCTGGCTAAACCTAAGGCTGCATAAAGAAATAGCCATGGCGCATAACTTTCATCGCGAAGGAGTGAATAGGCAACGACAGCAGGAGCGATACAGAAACTAATGAGGTCTGCAATATCATCCATAAGCATACCGAATGTAATGTTTTTTTCTCCATCGACGATATCTTCGGTTAAGCCAAGTTTTCTGGCTGCAGCGCCATCGAGTTTATCAAAAACTGATGCGCCAACAAGCAAAAGAAATGTTAAATGATAACGGCCATTCCAAGCAAGAAACATGGCAGTTGTGCCCATGGCTGCATTCATAAGAGTGAGGGAGTTGGGGAAGATTGATAATATTTTACGCCGCATCTCGTCGTCTCCTTCGCAGACTTCATCAAGCAAGCAGGGGCCGTATGTTTTGGTGTATGAGATGGCACTCACAACATTGATGACAAAAAGAGATATTTCTAGTATGATAAGGTATAGTCCGAGACTGTCCTCTTGGACCCAAACAAAAAGGGAGTTTAGGAAGTATACATCGCTATATTCTCCTTTGCAAAAACAGTAGGCGTACATAACGCAAGCTGTGGGTAAGGCCCAGAGTGTGCGGATTTTGCCAATTTGTTTCACGCCGCTATCGACTTGATGACGGTCGGCTATGGTGCGCAGAAAGTTGACGTAGTGATCGCGTACTAGTAAGGTGACGCATAAACCAAGGGCCAAGATGACATGGTGGATATTTTTTTCGCCGTCCACATACATAATGCCCACAGCTAAAGTGGGTAAGGTGATGCAGTAGACTATTTTATCCATCACCTGATCGGCTAAGGGGCCGATGCGGCTGATAACATTGAATTTCCTTGCCACATAGCCATCGAAATAGTCGGTTAGGGCCGAGAGAATCAGTAAAATGACCCCCATAAAGCCTACCATGGCTCCTGTATCGCGATCCTCAATGACCATAATGGCACATATGAGGGATGCAAAGCACAAGGGAATGCGCCCCAGTGTGATGAGGTTAGCGAGGTTCTTGAAAAGGAAGCGGCTTAAGGGGCTCGAGCTCACGTTGGGCTTTCCTGTATTAGAGGGTTGATTGGATTAATCCTTCTTTTCTTCTTGGGCTGCGTCTTCAGTTTCTGTAGGTTTTTTGGCTATCTGTACTGTCGCTGTGCGGATGAGTGAATCGCCAATTTTATAGCCTTTGCGGAAAACAGCGGCGATATGACCTTCTTCAACCTCATCGGTTTCGATTTGACCATAAGCTTCGTGGACGTTAGGGTCGAAAAGTTCGCCTTTGGGGTCCACACATTCTACCTTTTTGCGATCAAGAATTTCCATGAACTGTTGGAGTACCATTTTGACGCCGTCGCTTAGGGAACTGAGTTTCCCTTCGACTTCCTCGGAATTATGTTCCGTGCTGGCAGCTTCTACGCTGCGTTCTAAGTTGTCGATGGGATCGAGGAATGCAGAAACGATATCTTTAATGGTGAGGTTATTCCAAGTGGTTCGCTCTTTCTCTTGGCGTTTGCGAAAGTTGACCATCTCTGCGTGGGCACGCAGGGCATTGTCTTTTTCGGCTTTTAACTCTTCTTCAAGGCGAACTATTTTCTCAGCATCGCTTTCTTCTTTTTTCTTTTCTTTCTTGGCATCTTTGCTGCCTTCCGCTTTCACTTCTTCTGTTTCATTCGATTCAACTTCAGGAGTCGTCGTTTCTTCTTGTTTTTCTTGCTTTTTATTGTCTTTGCTCATGGTGGATATTGCAATGTATACTTAAAATATGCTTAATTTGCCGTGCACGGTAATGATCAAGGTCTTTTTTCAAGATTTGCAAGATATGGGTGATTGTGTTATTTGGCCCTCTATTAATATTCAGGCCTAGCATGGCCTCTTTGTTAAATCATCGTCATTTTGCCTTAGGCTTATCTTTTCTTACCGCCTTGGCTCTTTTTTACTTTCTGGGCACTGGGTTGCTTAGGGAAGGCTATTCGTCTTGGTCTCAAAAGGGCGATGCTCATTTTTATGCCAAATGCAGTGAGCACTTCCTAGAGAGTGGTAATTTTCGCTGGTTTGAGCTCTATCCTATTGCTCTCAAAAAAGATCATGGCACAGAAATGGTCTGGACAGCCATAGCATTTCCGGGGGCGGCGGCTTTGCTTGCCAGCGTGAGCTCATTGAGCGCTCAAGAGGCTGTGGTGGGGACGAGTGTGCTCTTTTTGCTTTTATCCTTGGTGCTTATGTTTGGCTTGGGCTCATATTTGGAAGGAGGTTATTTAGGTCTATTATTAGTGGCGGCAGTACTTTGTTCGGAATACTTACTTAGCTACGGGTGTTCTGGTTCGAGTGAAACGACCTCGCTCTTTTTTCTTTTAGCGGCACTTTCTCTTATGGTTTTGTATCAACACAGGCCATCTTCTTTTTGTATGGTGGCTCTTTTTTTAGTGCTTTTTTTAGGCTGCTATGCCAGACCGCAAAATCAGTTTTTTCTTATCGCTCTTCCCATGTGGGTCTTTGTTCAATCTGGCTTATTTAAATGGCGTTGGTTAATTGCAGTTCCTCTTTTGCTCGGCGCTTTTTTTGCATTGAATAGGATGATGGTTGGTAATGGGCAAATCACCTTTCCTTATAGTTTCAGTTTTCTGGTGGGCTGCCCTCCTTTCCCTGGTCACCAGCTTTTCCGCGAATATTGGGGAGGGTTTGGCTTAGCGCAGGTGCTTGAACGTCAGGATTATTTATGGGATAAAGCACTTTTGGGTTGGTATGTTTTGAAGCAGTACTGGACTGAATGGCTTCCTCATCTGTTGTTTTTAAGTGCGGCAGCCCTTCGAGGAAAGTACCGAGGCTTGGCTAGGGTGGTATTCTTGACCCTAATGGCCAGTTTATTTTTCTCGGCAATGGGACACCTGGTGCCGCGCTACTGGCGCCTATTAGAGCCATTGACTTTTGTGTTGCTTTGCCTTGTGACTTATGAGCGTTTTTCTGCTTACCCTCATTGGACTCGTTTGCTGGCAGCGCAAGTTTTGCTTTCGGGGTTCACATTCTTGTACGAGCCTCCCTATAAAGCCTCTCTGGAAGGGGTGAGCTTAGAGTCCCAGCTCGCGCCGCAGGCTTTGCTGGAAAAGTTGCCTGCAGATGGTTTGGTGGCTTGTAACCGACCGGCTCGAATCATTGATGGCATAAAAAGGGCAGTGTTGCTGTGCCCTCAGGACCCAGTTCATTTGCAGCGGATTCATAATCAAGTCGAGCCTGTTAATGCTTTGGTTTTTAGCCCAGACCTCTATAGCCCTAAGAGTGAACTTAAGTTATGGGCGGCGCGGCATTTTGATGAAGATTTAATGAAATTGGGCTTTCGGCTTGTTTATGAAGAAGATAACTGGTTGCTGTATTTGAGGTGAAAGCATTTTTCGTGTAGCCCTATTAATTGGGCTACTTGTTCAATTCTTCCCTTTCTCTGTTTTGCCTATCTGGTCGCTTCGCCTACCTGGCCAATTCGGTTACTTGGCCAATTCGGTTACTTGGGCTGAATATATGACCAGCTTTCGGTCCAGCTGCTATCTTTGGCGAAAATGAGAAAGTCCCCTAGCCATTGTCCTTCTACTGTGATGTTTTGCAAATAAGATTTGCGTGAGCATAATTCGCCTGAGAGAGCCATAATATAGCAACCCCGTTGTCGGCTCATGAGTGTGGGTGAGAATATACCGGGTAAAAGAGCTGGTATTTGTGCTTTTAAATCCTGAACCTCTTTTTTCCAGCCAAAGCCTTGGTGTGTGATGCGCACTAATTCTTTTGTGGGAAGATGAATAAGGCTGCCGGATAGCACTTTTTCTCCTAAGGTCAAGCGCCATGACCAAGCGAGCTCGCCATTGGTTTTTAAGGTAAAGCGGTGCGCGCTACTGTTTTTTGCCGTTTTGCGAATAATACTCATATCCCAAAGCTGACCTTTTTTGATAAGGCTTTCTTTGAAGGTCCCTTCTTGAGTCACAAGACCATCTTCCAAGCGGCGCCAAACCCAACTTCGGGTGCCTGTTTGGAGGTCATTAAGATTGAGAGGGTAAAATTTTTGAGATTTTTCGGTGAGTTTTTTTTCTTGAGCCCATAGGCTAAACCAAAGGTAAGGCTTTCCATATTGCGGTGAGGCGGGGGAAATGTCTTTGCCCAGGGCATTTTCAAGCCAATTGAGCCTTTCTGGTAATAAGGTATTTGCTTTATTGAAGGTCAGGTGCAGCCAAGACTCTTGGGGCTTTTTGTGAAATTTCGGGTGATAATCAGCCCAGAAAAGAGCTTCTTCAGAAAAGTTTTGCTGAGGACTTTGTGTTGAATTTCCAGGCATCGTCCATGTGCCCCATTCAAATTTCGGCAACAAAAAAGCGCCGCTCCCTAAAAAGACTAAAATGAATGCGCCAATAAGGATTTTTTTTAAGGGGATTTTTCCTCGATTTTCGTGCCTTTCGAGGGCCTGATCCCATAAGGCTTGCTCTTTTGTTAGAGCCATGCGCTTATGATTCGCGGGCCTTGGTGTCTCATCCTCTTCGATTTCGACGACTTTTCTTTTTCTTGTCTGTTCGGGTTCGATTTTCTCCCAAGTGAGCTCTTCATCATTTTGACTTTCAAGCCAGTCTAGCCAATGGCAGGTTTGCGGGGCGATGTTGATTTCGCCGCTTAATCTGCGTAATATTGAGACAGTTTGCTTTTGCTCATCGGAGCCATCTTCTGTTTGGTCTAAAGTGATAATTAATTTTCTGATCAGTGTGATCAGTGGCTCATGGCCGTATTTTTCTTTTATATCACTGATTGAACTCAAAATTGGGAACGAAGATAGCTGACTAATGTGGTGTGAGTTATTTATTTTATTGAAACATTTAGGATTAATTTATATTGGCAGCCGACTTATCCATGTGTGAATGTCAAAAAAAACCACAATTCTTTTTTATAAATGCCCCCAAGAGGCTGTTTTTAGGGAGCAACTTGGCGAAGAGTGGAGTTTCGAAAATGCAGAGTCCCTTGTAGAAGTCAGGGAGATTATTCGTGGTGAGCCAGATAGCGTTTTGCTTTTCGGGTCTGAAGAAATGTCCCATGTCGCTAATTGGTTAAGAGCGAATCGAAATGTTGTTGCTTTCAGCTCTTTTGGCGAAAAAGGCTGTGCTCCTTGCGCGGAAGTTGCGGACGGTTTATGCAGTAGCATGACGCCTTTTGAGCTAGAATCGCGCATTTACCATGGAAAAGAACGATATTTGGATCATATCGGTTTGGTCGAATACTCACAGAAAATGATTCGCGATCGTAATATTCAGGCGCAAATGAATGATCGTTTATTAAAAGTTTCTGTCGAATTGAAGTTTGCCAAAGAAAAAATTGAAGAGCTGAGTATGACTGATCAGCTTACTAAGGTAAAAAACAGGCGATTTTTTGATTTCCAATTAGAACGTGATGTGCTGCAAAGCTTGCGTTATGAAACTGGCTTGACCTTGTACATTTTAGATATTGATAATTTTAAGCATATTAATGATGTTCATGGGCACCAGGAAGGAGACCGAGTTTTAGAAGATTTAGCTGATATTATCCGCTCAAGTCTTCGTGATACTGACTGGGCAGCTCGTTATGGAGGTGAGGAGTTTTTTGTTATTTTACCAATGACGGATTTACCTGGTGGACGAATATCCGCCGACCGTCTCAGAGCTCATATTGAAAGTGAGCTTACCTGTGGTGAAAAACCAGTTACCATTAGTATTGGCGTCGCAACATTTTCGTCGTATATGAAAATGGACGATTTGATTCGTCATGCTGACTTGGCTCTACTAGAGTCGAAGAAAACTGGAAAAAACAAAGTTACTTATTACGATCCAATAAAAAAGGAGTACTGTGAATCCTCAAGCGGAGAAGCTCAACAAAGTTATCGTTGATAACAACCCAGCCTTATTTGACATGCTTAGCTCCAAGGCCCAAGGCATATTTTTTCCTTGGTCTGGAATTCTAGGACAGAGTGGAGAAGCCAAGGGTAAGAAATATAATGCAACCATAGGAATAGCCTGCGAAGATGATGGCAGCCCCATGAGGCTAAATGCCTTAAGTGAGCTTGTTAATTTATCAGCCCCAGAAGTTTTTCCTTACGCCCCTAGTTTTGGTAATCCAAAATTACGTCAAACCTGGAAAGATATGCTGGTTAAGAAAAATCCAAGTTTAGATGGCAAAAGCATAAGTGTACCTGTGGTGACCCAGGCTCTCACACACGGCTTGTCTTTGTCAGCCTTCATGTTTTTAAATGAAGGTGATGAAATTGTTATCCCCACACCTTATTGGGGAAATTACAACTTGCTTTACCGCAATGCAGCGGGAGCCAATATTTCAACTTTTCCATGCTTTAAAGACAATAGCTCATTTGATCTCGAAGCCTTAGCAAAAGTCCTCGAAGAAAGACAAGGTAAGAAAGTCGTTCTTCTATTAAATTTTCCAAATAACCCCACTGGTTATACGCCAACAGAAGAAGAAATGACTTCTATCGCAGCTCTTATTAAAGGCGCTGGTGAGAAAGGCACAAAAGTTGTAACCTTAATTGACGACGCCTACTTTGGTTTGGTTTACGAAAAAGGCATTGCCCAGGAATCCATTTTTGCAAAGCTGGCTGATATTCATGAGAATGTCTTGGCTGTGAAAATTGATGGCGCTACCAAAGAAGACTATGTTTGGGGATTGCGTGTAGGTTTTATGACTTTCGGCATCAAAGGCGCTGGCGAAGAAGTCTATAAAGCCATAGCTGATAAATTAGCTGGCGCTATTCGTGGTTTGATTTCAAACTGCTCAAATTTAAGTCAGTCTTTGCTGCTTAAAGCTTACACAGCTCCTGATTACGATGCTCAAAAAGAAAGTAAATATGTTATGATGAAAGAACGTTATGAAGTTCTTCGCGATGTATTGGCTGAGAAAAAAGAGTATGAAGAAGCATACGTAGCCCTCCCTTATAACTCAGGTTACTTTATGTGTGTCAAGCCTAAAGGTAATTTGGCGGCTGAAGATATCCGAAAAGTTTTACTAGAGAAATACGACACGGGTATTATTGCTCAAGGCGATTTAGTGCGTATTGCTTTTTCTGCGATCCCTGCAGAAAGCATACCTGTCGTTATGGAAAATATTTATAAAGCCTGTAAAGAGGTAGCAGCTAAGTGATTGATATACAGTTGATTCGGGATGATGCGCAGGGGGTCGCTGAACAAATAGGTCGCAGGGGTTCCCTTCCTGATTTAGGTGAAGTTTTAGAGCTTGATACACGCAGGCGTCAAATCATAGCCTCTTCGGAGTCTAAGCGTGCAGAGATGAATGAAGCTTCTAAAGCTATCGGTATGAAGAAGAAAGCTGGCGAGGATGCCAGTGCAGAAATGGCAGCAACAGCTGAAATTAAAAAAGCCATCGCTGCAGCTAGCGAAGAGTTAAGTGTGATTGAAAAAGATTTGCGTGATCGCTTACTTGTCATTCCTAATATACCTTCCTCGGATATTCCTACGGGAACAAGTGAGGACGATAATTTAGAGCTTAAGAAATGGGGCGAAATCCCTGAACTTTCTTTTGAACCACAAGCCCATGACGACTTAGGCAAAGACTTAGGGATCATGTGTGCTGAAACAGGTGTGAAGTTGGCTAAAACTCGCTTTACGCTTCTAAGAGGTGCAGCGGCTCGCTTAGAACGAGCTCTCATCAATTTTATGTTGGATA
Source organism: Planctomycetota bacterium (assembly GCA_015231345.1). GTDB lineage: Bacteria > Planctomycetota > JADGBV01 > JADGBV01 > JADGBV01 > JADGBV01. Next base: position 6,451 of record JADGBV010000045.1, on the reverse strand, counting down.
TGCACGCCAAAAAAGGCTACGAAGAGATTCTACCTCCTTTGATGGCTAACAGTAATACTCTTACGGGTACGGGACAACTGCCTAAATTTGCTGAAGATCTTTTTCATATAGAAGGTGAAGATCTTTATCTTATTCCTACAGCAGAAGTGCCCCTGACCAATATGGTTGCTTCCCAAGTCCTCAAAAATTTAGAGCCAGGCAAACCCATGAAGTTTATGGCATACACTCCATGTTTCCGTTCAGAAGCTGGTAGCTATGGTAAAGATACCAAAGGTTACTTGCGTCAGCATCAATTCAACAAAGTTGAACTTGTGAAAATTACTCATCCCGATGATTCTGCCGCTGAGCATTTGAGCCTCACCGAAGATGCCGAATCTATTTTGCAAGCACTCAAATTGCCCTACCGCTTGGTGGATTTATGCACCGGTGATATCGGTTTTAGCGCTCAGCGAACTTACGATATTGAAGTTTGGCTGCCTTCGCAAAATACTTACCGCGAAATCTCCAGCTGTTCAAATTTTGGTGATTACCAAGCTCGTCGCGCAGGCATTCGTTTTAAAGATAAGGCGACAAAAAAGAATCACATCGCTCATACGATTAATGGTTCCGGCCTTGCTGTTGGCCGAACTTTGGTTGCCATTTTCGAAAACTACCAACAGGCTGACGGTGATATTATCGTCCCTGAAGTTCTCCGCCCCTACATGGGTGGGCAAACTAGTCTGAAAATTTAGCGACAAAATAGGAGCCCCAGCTTGAAGCTTTTGGGGCTCCAATATTATGCCGTTCCACTGATCCCCAGTAGCTCAGCGGTAGAGTAGGTGACTGTTAATCACTTGGTCATTGGTTCGAATCCAGTCTGGGGAGCTTTTTAAAGGCTTGTAACTTAATAAGTTACGAGCCTTTTTCTTTTTAGGGTTTTAGCTATTAGGAAAGTTGTAACTCTATTGTAACTCATGAGGCTGAAAAAGAGTTTCAACAACGCTTTGTAAGATAGTTTTTTGGGTCCCAAAAATAATCTTTTCAATTCAGATAAGAAGCTGAATATCTAGTCGTCATTCAGAGGGGGGGTATAGGCCCCAAGAAATTGCGCGACCTGGAATAAGTGGATACCCAAATTATATCAAACGCAAAATTTAGAAATATTGTTCGACTTCTCAAAAATTATCCATATTTTTAAGAATTTGACTTTCATGGATGACGTAGTCCATAAATCTTCATGAGATTCTCGTCTAGAAGTAACATGCTCGGCTTTATCATGATATTTCACCAAAATGTTTTTGATGCTTAGATGAAGCCCAATAGCCGAGGAAAAGATGATTAGAAATATCTGCAATATTGGAATATTAGCTCTTGTATTGGCAACTATTGGTTGCTCAACGACATCCACAGGACCTACGCTGGCAGGGAAAAACACCTATGTTATTTCACGGCAAGAAGGGGCTTTCCCTACGGGCAAGAAACCATTGTTGCAGGAAGCTTTAGCGGAAGCTATGGCATTCTGTGAAAACCAAGGTAAAGAGATGGAGCTTATAAGTACTCATGAAAACCAAGGGCCATATATTCTTCATAATTACCCAAAGGCCACAGTAACATTTAAGGCTGTAGATAAGGTTGAGTTAAAAAAATAATAACCGAGGTGGTGATTCAGCTCTGAACTTAGAACCTTGTTCAAGAGCCTCTTCTCGCGCTCCTTCATAATACCATTCGTTCCAAGTAAATCCTCTGGACTGTTATAGTTATTGAGCAGTTCGTCTAGAAAATCTTCTTTGATTGCCATCATTCCTTCTTACTGGAATAAGTTTAGAAAAATAGCAATTTACTCAAAGTCATCTACACACCCCTTTGACCTGCCTTCTGTGTGTCCGCTATAAATTCAATTACATAGCCGTTAGCTAGCAAGAACTACAGCATATTCACTAAATTATTGATTTGTTTTCATTCGAAATCCAAAACTTGAATGATTGCATAAACATTTAAGATTTGGTCTTATCAACTTTGAAAGGGATTTATCCAGAGAAAACCAAAAAATAACCTTTTGACCTAGTGGTCGAGAGTCGTTTAGCTAGTATAGAAAACCGCCAAATTTCAATCACACAGCTTGCGATTTCTCAGATTACTGGTGTCTCCGTCGAGACGGGGATACCGGTAGCTGTGATATTGCATGTGTGATGGGCGCTTGGCGGTGCCTCTATGCTGTGTAGTGGAGCTCCGGTATCCCTTCTCGCGTTATGGAGGTATTAAATGCTTTGTTTTTTTAAAAGAGTGGAATCAATTCTTTTGGTTCTGGTAATTTGTTTGTCTATTGCTTGCGGTGGAGGTGGTGGCGGAGACTCTGATGCCGCCCCCGCCGAATCTGAAAATACCAATAGATTTAAGAGTGCTGATGCTGAGCAATATGCAGGTACATGGTATGCAACATCATTTCTAATGAACAATGTGTCCTATATTCCAACAGGTATTCGAGAAGCTAAGATGGTAATAAATCAGGATGGTTCTTGGGTTACGACTCTTAGATTTGCAGATGTAAATGGAGTTATTTCCACAAACGTGAGCACTTCAGAAAATAATAACTCGGATGATTATTCCGTAACTTCATTCGCATATGTAGAAAGTGACGGGAAGATTGATATCACACAAAAGTTGATTGATAAGTCTGATGGTTCGGAGATTAATGGCAACCTTACGGTAATTCGTTCAGGAATCGACTCATCACTAGTAGGCACCTATACAATGAACACTTATTATGCCAATGGAGCTGACTACACTAGCTACTACCTATCAAATTCAATCACAGTCCATTCAGATGCCACTGTCGTGCAGAATGCTACTCTTGCACAAGATGGAATAGAACGAATTTCCTCTTTTAGTTTTGCGGCTCACGATGGCTCTTATTACGTTATAGAGGCAAATTACGAAAGTGAGGTCGGAGGCTACTCTCTGGCAAATGATATTTTGACTTTAAATGGTTCTGATTACGAAGGTAATGAATATTCAGTCACATATTTGAAACAGTAATGATAATCGCAAAACTACATCTGTGCTTAAATGTCTTGTTTCTATATTATTTGCATAAAAACAGAATGCCTCACCAAAAACCAAGAGTGTTATTCTGAGTTGACTTTCTTGGAGTGAGAGTTTTGGGATTACTGCTTAACAGAGAAATATCAATTCAGGAAGGAAGTACAGGTGTAGTTTCGCGAGAGTCAACCATGACTCGTTTGATTCTCGCAATTGGCATTTCGCCACTCACTTCTTGCGACACGCTTTGGTGGGGTTTGCCTTCTGTGCGGTCGGCTATAAATTCAATAGCCCAGCGTTCGCCAGCAAGAGCTTCCGTATAAACCTTTCTGAGGACAGCTTCTTTTTTGGGAAGGTCTATTCCGTCAAGTGTCGTCATCTCATCACCGACTTTGTCGAGGATGGTGCTTATGCAGAACTCCTTACGGGGTCGTCCTTTTGGGTTGCCAGATTGTCCTTTGCTCCAAGCCATGGTTTATATCCAATTAGGTTCCTGTTATTATACTGTGCCATATAAGATTGTCCTTAACTCAATACACATGGGACACTAAGAAATTGCGAAAATATTGTAATAAGCTCATGTGCCTCAAACGTTCTCGCATTGAATAGAGGTGTTAGCCAGCAGGGGGAGTCGCGTCTCTATACTGGGTGAATTTACAGACTATGCATTTAGTACACTTTTGTAAACGCCACAAACTCAATAACTGTAACGAAAAAGGGGTTAATCAGCACACTAGCACACTTATTTTCATTCTTTATATATATACTGAGGAACATACATATGCAGCATGACAATATTAATACAAATGAAAATCAACTCATGTTTTTACCTTAAAGTGTACTGATTTCTTCTCAAACCCAATGATTACCTTGAAAAATGCATATTCCTAAAGTGTGCTATAAGTGTGCTGAAGTGTGCCGTTATAAGTATAATGAGGACAGGTGTGTACTATAAGTGTGCTGGCATTGATATACTCTCGCACGCTGCTACCCCTCTCTCCCCTGGCCAATGCCCAAGTATCTTCGTTGACCATTTGACGCTTTAACTGTAACACGATGAGTGGATTTAAGATCTTTACTTAATTTCGTTTTAGTGACGACTTCGATTTCATGGGCAATGCACCAATCTTTAAACATGTCATACAACTCATGAGTATTAATAGATTTTTCTTTGCCTACAACGCATTCTTCTCTAATAAATACTGCTAGGGGAGACGTAAGCTCCTCTAGAGCTGCACGGCACGCTTTTCCGCCCCTCGACTCAAATAGCTGTGCCTTTGCCTCTAGAGACCACCTCACAATACCTGCTAGCTCAGTGATGAGCTTATTAATAAGGTTTTTATCTTCTTCCCCAAGAAAGGAGTTTTCAAAAGGAACAATAATCCATCTAGATGCAAATGCACCAGAAGAATCAGGTAAATCGTTAACTTGGTTGCATGTTATTACAAATCTAGTCGGCAATTCAACGCTTATGTACTCTCGATTTTTTCTATTGATGTCCACAGAATCTCCTCCAGTGATTTTCTTGAGAGTTTCTACTATCGCTCCAGCATCGCTTCTTTTCCCGAGTGAAGCATCTCCCACAATAGCAAGAGTTTTTCCCAATAGCGATGACAAACCGAAATTCTCACCTAGTTGAGATAAAGATGGTGATGCACAGTTGCTTTTTCCGATTATAGCTTTCAGTATCGTCGTTGTTATTCCCTTCCCCGCACGAGGTTTGCCGACAAATAGTCCCCCTTTTTGCTGATCACTCTCACCTGTTATATAGTAGCGAAAAAGTCTCCGTAAAGAATCTATAGTTTCTTTTGCGTGATCATCTTCACCAAACCAGTCACTAAGACACCTTTTCCAAATTGGACATTCTGCGTTTGGATCGTAATCTACTTCTAATTGGTTTGTGCTAAAGTACTCCAACGTATGGGGTTCAAGATTATGATTGTTGATATTAAGTAAACCGTTTTTAAAGTTTAGCATCTTGTCTGTCCTATTATTTAGCCATCGATTTGTAGTGAGCGACTCATTCTCTGGCACAAGAATTAGATTTTTGAGAGCATTCCTTACTTCTGTTATCTTTTTTGTCTCCACAGCAAAAGGTTCTATTATACCATGCTTGTTGTATGCTTTTTGTTTGCCTAGCCACTTCTGAGCTTTCGCTGAAAATGCATCCGGAGTAATCAAGGAAAAAACGCCCTTCTTATACAAGTACAGATCCCCAGAGTAAAATAAAATGTTGCCAGGACCTATCTCCTTATTGAGAAAATGCTCGGCCGTTCTTACTGGTGTATCATATTTCATAACGACTTCGCCCTTATTGGTCTTTTTCAAATTTTTCGTAGAAGTAGCTTCTTTAATCATTGTTCGCATTGACTTGGTAGTAATTCCTATATCTTTTACTTCTGGGATTGCTGCAGCTTCAGATAGCCACACATCTTGATCGACTGGATCCATATTCACAACCTCAGTAAGAATTATTTCTTTGAGTTTGTCCTTATTGAAATTATTCTTTAATTCCCTTAGGGAGTCAGGTTTATTAGAATTAATTGAGGTTTTTGATTGTCTACTTAACCAACCTTCAGCTTTATCGGAGGGAGTTTTTCTTGCATTATCTAGCGCGTGGAACTGTTCCTTTTTCGACCATGGAGGTTGGGCAACCGTATTACTCCATTGATTGAGTAGGGACTCTTGGTCTGTAGGACTTAAAGCAAAGCCAGAGACTACTGTTCGGGCTGCTTTCATCAAGCCTTCAGAACCATTACTTCCCTGCACTGAGGGAATCTTTTCAAGGTACTTCCTTGCGCGGTCTAGGTTGTTTTCTGAAACCTCTATGCTGTTTATTTCTCTTGCATTTACACACACTTCTCCACTGGCCAATGACTTGGGGGGGATGCTCCACGGCACTGCGTTAGGGTTGTAGTAGACTTCAGGGTCATATGACACAAAACAAGCTCGAGCTGGATCTTTTCCAGAAGCATCAACAGAAATATCATATTCCGACTCAAAACGCAGTCTGACGGCTTCCCATCGTTCTAGGTATGATTCACTGGTTAGGTCGTTAGGGGTAACCATAATAAGTAATTTGAGTCCTCCCGAGGGAGATATGAACGCGGCAAGAGTTTCTGGCTTCTTGGATTCTGCTTTTTTGATTCTTTCCGCTACTTTAATTGAAATATCGTCTATATCCATAGTTACTGCTCCGGAGCTTTTCTCCAGATTATGTTTGTTTCTGACAGAAAATACTCCGGCAGGCACAAAGTAGGGCAATCGCTTAACCTTCAGCTCTCTCCTTTTCTCCTTATTTGCTTCTGCTCTAATCTGATCAACTGCTTCCTGCCAAGTTCCATGCTTTATATCTTCTATCACAACGTCCAGTAAGAGAGGGAAGACTTTATTTGATTTCACGCTCTGCCCGCAAGACACTTGAATTGGAGTA
>JADGBV010000459.1 GCA_015231345.1 Planctomycetota bacterium | reverse complement strand
CTCAGAGAGCACTGAGTATTTCTCTGAGGCCTTTGTGCGCTCTGTGGCTTATTTTTCAATGACTTATGATTTTGATGCGTTAGCCCTGTTGATGCATTGAATCAAATTGACTTATTTGTTCTCGCCTATAAAATAGAGTGCTAAAATAAGTCTGAATACCTAAAGCATATTATTGCAGCCGAACCCATTACTTTGTATTTGTGTCTATTATAACCCTTGTGGTTATGAGCAGCGCCTGATTAATTATCGAACTTTTCGCTCACATTTGCAGGCGCCACTGCTTACCATTGAGTTAGCGTATGGGTCAAAGCCTTTTGTTTTGCAAAATGAAACAGGCAGGTTAATACAGTTAAGGACGAATTCCATTTTATGGCATAAAGAGAATTTAATTAATATCGCTTTAAAGTCAGTTGGTGAGGAATATCCTTACGTAGCATTGGTGGATGGGGATATTCTTTTTGGCAATCCAGCATGGTACGATGATGCTATTGCAGCTTTAAAGAGTGTTGAGATTGTGCAACTTTTCGAGCATAGGGTCTTGCTGCAACCAGGAGTTCAATCTTTGCCAACTGAATATGATGGACAGGTTGGTTGGGGGCCTGAAGAAAGAATACCCGGAATCATTAAGGCATGTAAGGACCTTAGACTAGATGATCAAGTAAAAGGCGCTAGAGTGTTGATTAGAGGAATGGGGAATCCTGGTTATGGGTGGGCAATGCGCAAGGAAGTCTTGGCAAAAGGTTTGTATGACCGTTTGATTATTGGTGGAGGTGATAATATTCTTGCCTGGTTGGCTTTGAGGATTGAATTATTTCCTTCACTTCCTAATAAACTGCAAGCCCATTATGAAGCCTGGAAATCTACCACGAGTCTTTTTACGAGCTCATGTCTTTCTGGTGATCTTTTTCATTTGTTTCATGGTACTCTAGAGCGCCGAATTTATATGAAGAGACTTGCTGTCTTGAACCATCACGATTACGACCCTGCTGAGGATGTCGCCTATGATGATTCAGGTTTATTGATGTGGACTGGCAATAAACCGAATTTTCAACGAAATATGCTTGACTATTTTGAATACCGGCAAGAAGATATGGGAGTTGCTAGTGTACCATCTCACTTAAGAGAATTGTGATCACACAATAGGGCATACTTCATTACAGTCTAGGCGTGCGATAATGCTTTGCCCCTTTTTTTTAGTGTCTGAGAAGTCTAGTTATGAGTGGTGTTTTTTATAGGGTTCGGGTGCCAAATATCGCTAAATTAGATATTTTGATAGATATTAGCCTTGTTTTAATAAATTAGCCAGTCCAAATACTTATTCTGATCTCTAATTATTGCACTGGTCGTGCTTTGACTTCTTTCTTTGCTTGTTATATTTTCCTTATGCGCTCTATAAAAAAAGAAAAATGCGCTATATATAACCTCTAATCTATCAAGCTTGCACCATTTCGCGCTATGGAATTTCACCCAGTATTGAATACATCATATCTAACGGGGTGGGTTTATGGAAAGGCGATCCTGCTTTTCTCCTTCTCGAAAAAGAAAACTACTTATTTGCCGAAAAATAGCTCTTATAGTCATGAGAATAATTCTGAATTGGAAAAGAAAGATGTTTCTTCTCAGATTAAGCAAGAGCTTTCTGACTTGAAAAAAGAAATAGAACGTTTGCGTAAACAGCACCATGAAATGATGCTTGAACGAAGTCAAGTGAAGGAGAAGCTCTCGCATTCAGATGACCTTTGTTCCCGTCAGGCTTCAATGCTAGTAGACATGAAAAAATCAATTAACAAACTAAACTTGCAGATCTCAAATTTACGAAAACAGGTTAGGTCTAAAGATGTCGCATACAATGCGATAAAACTTGAACTATTAGCTTTGAGATCGCTCAATAAGGACCTTGAAAAGCAGCTTGACCTCCCCGTTTTGTCCACTGACAAATTAGTCTAAACTATTATTACGATTTTCCCTCATGATTGCGACCGAAGAAAGAGAAAATATTGATACAAGTGTCGATATGGAAGGCACACTCAAAGATATCAAAGATGATATTAGAAATGTAAGAGCGTGGAAAAGTTTAACGCATAAAATTGTTGATAAAATTGATGCTCTCGAGGCTGAGAATAGCAAGTTATCCAGCAAACTATCAGGAATACGCCAGCTTCTAGGGGATATGCCTGTAGAGGAGGAGGTTCCTGAGAAGAAGGTGAGTTTGAAAGCGACTCTTTCAAATATTATGAAACGAAATGTATTAATTGTCGATTCTGATGACGGATTGCGAGCGATGATGAAACAAGCCCTTAGCTTTGGCGGTTATACAACGATTGCCGTAAGTTCTCCTCGTGAAGCCTTTGCTGTGCTTGAAAGTGAGGTGATCGATGCAATGGTTTTCGATACCAATGCTGAAGGAGTGGATGGGATTTCATTTTACCGTCAGTTACGTTCCATGCCTGCAACAGCAACCTTGCCTGTGATGATTTGCACGGAAAAAAGGACACGTACAGATGTTTTGGATGCAAAAGAATTAAAGACAGTCGCGTATTTAGCGAAACCCTTTAAGATGGATGTGCTTTTCTCTAAACTTGAAAAATTATTGAAAACAGCGACCTAGAGGCTTTGCTGTTTTTTGTTGGGTCGTAAATAGCATAGACCAAAACCTAAGCTTGGTCGTGAGTTAAGAGTGGGTCAAAACCTTGGCGCAGGCCTGAATATTGGCTTGGTCGTGAACTTAGCGTGAGCTAAAATATTAGGCTGGTCGTGAGCTTACCACGGGCCAAACCAGTGGAAACAATTCTTCTCGGCGCTGTTGTTATTATTGTGAGCTGTGGCCTGTGTGAGTCTATTTGCTTGATAAGCGTCATAGGCTTCTTGTACCGTTCCAGGTTTCGGAATATAATACACGGCAATATCAGCCAGAATAAGATCGCCAAACATTTCAGCACCAACTTTCTCTGCAAGGACAACACCAGCGCCATACTTATGTAGTATATTTACTAGGTTATCGCTTAGATCACCGCCGGTAAAGATGGCTTCATTTCTGATGAC
>JADGBV010000458.1 GCA_015231345.1 Planctomycetota bacterium | reverse complement strand
CAGTGAGTGTAGATAATCCTGTCGACAAAGCTGACGCCATTGTTGTACGCTTCTCTGTGCCCCCTTCAGCTGAGGCGCCACATTACGGATCCACTGGAGCACTTGATTTATACGTGAACAATCAATTCAGGCAAGCGATCACCTTGCATTCAAAATACGCTTATCAATACACTAAAGGCGGCAATAAACCCAGTGAAGGAACTCCAGCTAAGCGTCATTACAATGAGTTTCGCTTCAAACTGAAAGGTGAAGCTTTAGAGCGGGGCAACACTTTAACCTTGCGTAAAGGTGAGAATAGCCTTCTTAAAGAATACAATATCGATCTGATCGACTTCGAGGTCATACCAGATCCCAGAAATAGGCCTGGGAATTCTGTTTCGGTTAAAGATTTTGGAGCTGTTGGCGATGGCGTCACGGACGATACAAAATCTTTTCTTACGGCCAGAGATACAGCCCGTGAAGAAAACAAAAGTCTATGGATACCCGCGGGAACATTTTTGGTTTCCTCTCAAAAATCAACAAAGTTGATTTTTGAAAATCAAACTGTTAGGGGAGCCGGAGTTTGGCATACAACCTTGTTGCGAAGGCCTCCTGTGGGGAGTGAGCGTAAACACCGAACTGCTATTGTACTGCAAGGCAAATCGATACTAAGCGACGTATATATCAAGAATGAGCTTTTCTATGAGGGCGATTATGTGATACTCGCAAATGGAGAAGGCTGGAAGATTGAACGTATTTGGTCTCATAATACTGGACCTTGTTGGCTGAGCGGCAACGACGGCGTCATACGGGATTCCCGCATGTCAGATCATTGGGGCGATGGGATCAACATTAACAATTCAAACCGAAACACACCTCATTCTCTGGGGAACATTAGGGACATATCATTTCTGGAAAGTATACTCGTCAGGAAATATAATAGATATTGAGCCGAACGACTAACTCGGCACTCAGCACCTATTGCCATATTTACAGCTGAATTAAGTTTACCAGAGCCCTATTGAAACAGGTCATTATCTGAAAAAATATCACTTTTCCTGTCCCGAATTCCTTTTTGTGTCAGTTCACTGTAATAGAGGCATAATGGGGATTTTACAGGAACACACACTTTCGAAAATAAATATTTGTTGTTGAGGAAATTTTTCCCCAACAGAGTAATCTTTTAAACTCTTTAGATTTATAGGTTTTCACATGATACGTATTGCATTTGAATCATCACAGATTCTGGCACTTGCCATATTTCTTAATTTTGCCCTCAACAAGTCCTTTGCTGAGGAAAGCAAACATCTCTTTATTCTTTCTGGCCAATCAAATATGGCTGGACTTGATATAGAAACTTCATTTGTCCCAGGAATCGAAAGTCATTTTGGTGCAGAAAAAGCCATAGCACTCATTACGACCCATAGCACGAAATAATAATAGGATATTGCTGGATTATTGAGGATTAACTTTATATATCTAGCGATACGATACCACTAGGAAAATTAGACAATGAGATTTACCCCATTTGAGTCATTATTGATCGCATTTCGTGTAACTTTCATCTTACTGATGAACTTATCAGTTCAGCCAGTATTCGCTCAAGACCGAGGACAGTCTAATTTTGTCATCATACTTGCTGATGATCAAGGGTGGAATGCTCTCTCCACTCCTGCTGACCCCGAGATTCCCGGCTCAGGCAGTTCCTACTACCGCACCCCTAACCTGGATAAACTCGTCTCGCAAGGTGTCTGTTTCTCTCGAGCATACTCCCCTTCGGCGACATGCGGGCCTAGCCGTCACAGCATCCAATTCGGCCGCTCCCCTTCAAGCTTGGGACTATTTGCGAGCCCTAAGTGGGGAAAGATAGCATTTACGGGAAAAGAATCGGATTCTATGGTCGTTACTCTGAAAAAAGCTTGTCCTGAATATGTAACTGCCCACCTTGGAAAATGGCACCTTGGCTATGCAAAAGATCCTGGGACATTGGGCTATGATATTCACGATGGAAGCACGGGTAATGCAGAAGGGAATTCTGAGGACCCCAATGACCCGAAAAGTATCTTTGATCTCTCCGAAAGAGCTAATGCTTTTATTTAGCATACTTACTTATAACACGTTAGTTTCCCTTGTGCTGAGGACAGGATCAGCCGCTCGTGAGAAATGATCATCCCGTTAAAAACACGAGGAGAGGGTAGTGTTTGCTGAGAGAATAATGAGCCATCTTTTCTTGAGAAGACCATCAGTAAGCCATGCTTTTTACCAGAGTGAATCTCATGTTTTGCTTGCATCTTTTGAATGACGCGCTCTTGATTGAATTCAGGTGTATTCAATGGTTCATTGGCGATCGTATCTGGAGGACCAGCCACAATTATCTCGTTTTCGGTTACGACCAGCGCCCGAGCAATGAGCCCTATCCGGTGCTTCCAATCCGGCATGAAGGTTTTGGATATGGTACTCGCAGCTTTAGGCGTAATTGTCGTAGAGCACTCTAATTTTTGCTTCCTTCGTGGCTGTTCACAGAAATTTAAGTTGGACAGATTCGTGTTGCGTCATCTAATTGTAGATCATAAGGATGATACACCTTTGATATTATGAGAAACCAAGGGCCATTAGACCTCTAATATTATCTCATACACTTAAAAACAGAAGTAGGCAAGCCACTCATGTTATACAGGTTTGTTGCGGGAGGGTTACTTGACCAAGCGTAACGGACTTCAGTGGGGTCAGTGACAGAAGGGTGACTGACCTGAACCTTATCTTTTGCAATAATTTTGGCTTTTGCCCATTTCCACTCCCGGTCCTTTCCGCATATTTGAAAGCCTTTTAAAGGGGCGTCTACTTTCTGGGTCGGTTCCAAAAGGTGCTTTTCTCCAATCATCAAGCCCTCACCTACGGAGTCAAAAGTGATTGTCACGGTTGAACTATCGAAGTGGCTACTTTTGTACAGGGGGCCACTATAAACAAGGTTATCGTGTCCATAGTCTTTACTCAATGCCCAGAGGGATAAGCGTTTTCCAGCATCGATTTTGTTTCTAGGGTGGATGTCTTCTTCTTCACCAATATCGTTAAGCAC
>JADGBV010000457.1 GCA_015231345.1 Planctomycetota bacterium | reverse complement strand
GTCGGCAAAGTTCGCGTGCATATTCTTTTAGATGGTCGCGACGTACCAGCCACATCTGCTTTGGAATATGTAGAGCCTTTTGAAGCTTTTCTTGCAGACTTAAGCGATGGTGATTTTGACGCCAAAATTGCAAGTGGTGGAGGACGCATGAAAATAACCATGGACCGCTATGGTGCCGATTGGAGCATGGTTCAAAGGGGATGGGACATTCATGTCATGGGCGATGGCCCTGCGTACCCCAATACAAGTACTGCCATTAAAGATTTGCGAGATCAGAACCCTGGCATTGGGGATCAAGACCTGCCTGGTTTTGTTATCCAAGAAAATGGTGAAAGCATCGGTAAAATCGTTGATAACGACAGTGTGATCTTCTTTAACTTCAGGGGTGACAGAGCTCTTGAGATATCTCAAGCTTTTGAAAATGAAAATGTAAGCAATATCACTCGAAGCTATTGCCCTAAAGTGACTTATGCTGGAATGCTTCAGTATGATGGCGACGATATGATTCCTGCTCGTTTTCTCGTAGCACCGCCATCAATCAAAAATACAATGGGTGAGCAAATAGCCAGTACTGGATTGACTCAATTGGCAATTTCAGAAACGCAAAAGTACGGACATGTCACTTACTTTTGGAATGGAAACCGTAGTGGTATGTTTGATGACTCCAAAGAAAAGTACATTGAAATCCCTTCTGACGTCATTCCTTTTGAACAACGTCCTTGGATGAAGGCAGCCGAAATAACTGATGCGCTTATTAAAGAATTAAAAGCAGGTCAGTATGATTTTGCCCGTGTTAATTATGCCAATGGCGATATGGTTGGTCATACGGGTGATTATCAAGCATCCATGATTGCTGTGGCAACTGTGGACGCTTGTTTGAGTCGATTGCTTAAAGTGATCGATGAGTTAAAAGGAATTGCCATTATTACTGCTGATCATGGAAATGCCGATGAGATGTATGAAATCAATAAAAAGACAAAAGAGCCCAAGCAGAATAAAGATGGTAGTTTTGTGCCTAAAACAGCTCATACATTAAACCCTGTTCCTTGTATTTTATTTGATAATGTCAGTGGTGGAAAATTATCACTGGAAGCTTCTGATTCTATTGGTTTAAGTAATGTCGCTTCTACGGCATTGAATATTGCAGGCTACGAAGCGCCAGAATCGTGGGATTCTAGTATATTGAAAGTTAACTAATCACTCTTCTTCACTGAGTTTTTAGATATTTGATAGCGACAAAAGGCTTGCCATTTGTCGCTATCAAATTAATTGCAATTTAATTCCAAAAAGCCTTAGCACACTTGACTTATTCAATAGACTGCCCCTGTGGCAAAAATTAAGAAATTAAGCGGCTCAATTATCAATCAAATCGCAGCGGGCGAGGTGGTGATTCAACCTTGTTCGGTTATCAAAGAGTTGGTTGAAAATAGTTTTGACGCTGGTGCTACACGTGTCGAGGTCGAATTTAACGGCAGCGGTGCTGATGGCTTAAAAGTCATGGATAATGGCATGGGCCTCGAAGCAGAAGATTTACAGTTGGCTATTGAGCCTCACGCCACGAGTAAAATTCAAAATGCTGCCGATCTTTATCAGGTTGTCAGTTGTGGCTTTCGTGGTGAAGCTCTTGCTTCCATTGCGGAGGTTTCTCACCTGGAAATCATAAGTCGTACTCGAGACAGTGATAAAGCTCACCGCCTTTATAAAAATGGTGAGAGTTATGATGTTGAGTCTGCTTCAAGGGCTCAGGGAACAACAGTGAATATGCAGCACTTATTTCACAATGTTCCTGTGCGCAGGCGTTTTCTGAAGACGGACCGCTCTGAAACTTCACATAATTTGGATATTTTAAAAAAATTAGCTCTTTCTCGGCCTGGTTTGGGTCTAAAGGTCAAACATGATCAAAAGATGTGTTTTGATTTGCCTGAAGATCAAGCTTTAGAAGCGAGAGTAAGAGACTTGGGGATCTTTGAGAAAAAAGCCGAATTAAAAGAGATTTCTAAGGAACGCGAGGGAATTAGAGTTTCAGGTGTCATTGTGGCACCTCCTTTACATTTTGGGAACTCGCAAAAGATTTTCTTTTTTATCAATCGCCGGCCAATTAAAGACAAAGCTTTAGCGCAGGCCGTTATAAGAGGTTTTTCCAGTTATATCCCAGAAAGGCGTTTTCCTGGAGCTGTTGTTCATATTGATATGGATGCTGAGGAAGTTGATGTGAATATTCACCCGACAAAAAGTGAAGTTCGTTTTCGTCAGTCCGAGATTGTTTTTAAGGCTGTTTACGGTGCTGTTCGTTCAGCGCTTGAAGATAGCGCTCAGTTTTCCGATGCTGCGTCCGAAAATAGTGCGATTGTTTATAAAAGCTCAGGTACGCCTAAAACAATTCCCATGAATCGGCGTTATGGCGGGGTGCATGAAACTCCAATGAACCCTTTTACTTTTGATTCTCCAACAAATTCTCAGCCTCAAGCATTCTCTCGCCCTCAATCAAATTCTCAGCCTCAAGCATTCTCTCAATCATCTTCAGCCACGAGTTATGCAGGGCAATTTTCTTCTGATAATCAAGCCTCTATTTTCTCTTCTAGTGAGGATCAATTTACCTCTTCAGATTCAGTCGATTCATTGGGTGAGAATGAACCAGAATCAGAAGAGGTGATTCAGTCTTTCAAAAGCGATGAATTGCCTCGCTGTTTTCAGGTTTTAAATCGTTTTATTATAATAGAAAAAGATGAAGGCATGGAAATCATGGATCAACATGCCATCCATGAGCGCGTTTTATTTAATCAATTAGCTCACGAAGAAGAAAAGAAGTCATTTAATTCGCAAATGTTAATGATGCCCACTTTACTGCCCCTACCTGAAAAATGCGGAGATATTTCGGGCGAAATCATGAAAGAATTGGATTTTATGGGCTACCGCTTAGCTCTCAGTGATGATGGCGAAACTATTGAAATTCAAGGGATTCCTGACTTTTTAAGCCCAGAAAAAGCAGCGACAGCCCTTGAAGGAATGTTATGTGAATTAAGTGAAGGTTTGGCGCCCAATAAAGAGTCGTTAAGGAGAAAA
>JADGBV010000456.1 GCA_015231345.1 Planctomycetota bacterium | reverse complement strand
CCCGAGAACAGATACCTCAGAAAGCTATACAACAACAGACTCTCTCAAGAGAGCGAAACCTTAAACCTTCCTTCTGGCCAAGAAATAAAACACATACAACCCTTTGAAGCCTACTGCGAATATAAAGATTTATTTATTCAAGGTATCTACCACTTCACATCAGAAAAGAAGAACCCTGTGATTGTGGATGGTGGTGCCTACGTCGGTTTTTCCATACTTTACTTTAAGCACCTCTATCCTGAGGCACAAATAACAGCATTTGAATGTGACCCTGAATTATTTCACAAATGCCAAGAAAACCTAAAGACAAATGCACTTGAAGATGTTAAGCTTATAAATGCAGCTTTAGCAAGTAAAAATGGTGAACGAACCTTTTTTAGAAGTGGTGATGACGGTGGCGCATTAAAACCATCTGATGATCATGAACTGAATGACGATGATTTTAAGGTCTTAGCATGCAAATTAAGTGATTACCTGAATAACGAAGTCGATTTCCTCAAACTCAATATTGAAGGAGCCGAATTTGAAGTTCTCGCAGAAGCTGAAGAAAAACTTGAAAATGTAAAAGAACTGGTCATCGAATTCCATAGTTTTGCTGGTCAAGAACAGAGGTTACAAGAGCTACTAACCATTTTAAGTCGCAAGGGTTTTAGGTATTTGCTGAATCATTTTGATTACGAATCCAACCTAGCAGTAAAGCCTCCCTTTCATTTAGATCAAAATAGCACCTATATTCTACTGCTTTATGCTAAAAACTTCAATAAAATAGGGAAAAATTAGCTTTTAGGCTATTGTCAATAAGGGGCTCTCCCTTAAATGCCCGAAAATAACAGCGTGCTAAACGCTAAAGTAAAACTTATAAGGATATCATGATTTCCGACCTATCACTTTATACCGATCGTGGACGTCAGTTTTTAGCTCTTCTAGAGCAAAGAATTGCTGTATTAGATGGCGCTATGGGCACCATGATACAGCGTTTTAAATTAGAAGAGATCGATTACCGCAAAGGAAAATTCGAAGACAGTGAAATTGACCTCAAGGGGAATAACGATTTATTGGTCTTTACTCGCCCTGAAATTGTTGAAGAAGTTCATTTAAAATTTCTTGAGGCTGGCTCAGACATTATCGAAACCAATACGTTTAGTGGCACTACCATCGCACAAGCTGACTATGGGCTTGAGTCTATTGTCACTGAACTCAACCTTGAAGCCGCTCGTCTTGCTAAAAATGTTGTGAATAAGTTTATGAGCCAAAACCCTGATAGGGATTGCTATGTCGCCGGCGCCATTGGCCCAACCAACAAAACAGCCTCCATGTCACCTGACGTGAACCGACCTGAATATCGAGCGACATCTTTCGATGAACTTAAAGATGCCTACTTCCAACAAGTAAAAGCTCTCGTAGAAGGCGGCGTAGATCTTCTATTACCAGAAACAACATTTGATACCTTGAACCTCAAGGCTGCCCTTTATGCCATAGAAGATTATTTTGAAGAGGCAGGCGTCCGTTTACCTGTTATTGTTTCAGCAACTATTACCGATCAATCAGGAAGAACCTTATCGGGCCAAACTGTTACTGCTTTCTGGAATTCAATCAGCCATGCCCAGCCAACTTGCGTCGGCTTAAACTGTGCTCTAGGTGCCGAACTCATGAGGCCTTACGTCGAAGAGTTATCTCGAGTCGCCGATTGCTATGTGCACTGTTACCCTAATGCAGGACTACCTAACCCACTTGCCGAAACAGGTTACGATGAAACCCCAGAGCATACAGGCAATGCCGTAGGTTCCTTTGCTCAAGATGGTTTAGTGAATCTTGTTGGTGGCTGCTGTGGTACAACACCTGAACATATTGCACAAATTGCTCTAGAAGTCAAAAAGTATAAACCCAGAAAGCTACCTCAGCTTAACCCTGCCCTTAAATTATCAGGTTTAGAACCATCAGAATTTAACGATTCAGCCCCTTTCATTATGGTGGGAGAACGCTGTAATGTCACAGGTTCACCAAAATTTAGAAAACTCATCAAAAATGGTGATTTCGAAGAAGCTGTCTCTGTGGCTCGTCAGCAAGTCGAAAAAGGAGCCCATATCCTAGATGTCTGCTTTGATGAAGGCATGTTAGACGGTGTCGAATGCATGACTCACTTCTTGAATCTCATTGCTGCCGAACCTGATATTTGCAAAATCCCAGTCATGGTCGATTCTTCCAAATGGGAAGTTTTGGAAGCTGGTCTCAAATGTGTTCAAGGAAAAGGCATCGTTAATTCTATTTCCCTTAAAGAAGGTGAAGAGAAATTTATTAAAATAGCCAAAACCATCAATCGTTATGGCGCTGCTGTCGTGGTCATGGCCTTTGACGAAAAAGGACAAGCAGCGAGTAAAGACGATAAAGTCAGTATTGCAAAGAGATCATTCAAAATACTCACCGAAGTTGTTGGCATGAACCCCAATGACATCATCTTCGATTTAAATATCCTTACTGTTGCAACGGGTATGGAAGAGCACAACAACTACGCTGTAGATTTCATTGAAGCGGTTAGAGAAGTGAAGCAAAGTTGTAAAGGGTGCCGAACAAGTGGTGGAGTCAGTAATATCTCATTTGCATTCAGGGGCAATAATGTTGTGCGTGAAGCCATGCACGGTGCCTTTTTATACCATGCTCAAAAAGCGGGCTTGGATATGGGTATTGTGAACGCAGGCCTTTTAGAAGAGTACGATAAAATCCAACCTAAGTTACTAGAAATGGTTGAGAATGTTTTATTAAATAAAAGCCCTGAAGCGACAGAAAAACTCATCGATTATGCTGATGAACTAAAAGCCCAAAAAGGAAAACCGACTCTTGCTGGCCCAGTAGAAGAACGTCTTTCCAATGCATTGATTCAAGGCATGACCAAACTTCGCGATATGTTTGAAGAAGCTTTAAATAAACGTGATCCAGCTTTAATTGAACAATTCATCGATTTTGCTGAAAAATTAGCCCCAAGTAAAGAAGAAGATAAAAAAAAAAGCCAAGCCAGTCCCGAAAAACACACAAGAAAAACGCCCCAAAAACGCCCCACCCCTCCACGTTTTTGAAGGGGCCC
>JADGBV010000455.1 GCA_015231345.1 Planctomycetota bacterium | reverse complement strand
TCTTGCCCGTCAATTTTCTCATTTCCAGAAAAATCACTGACAATTCCGCCTGCTTCACGTACGATGAGAATCCCAGCGGCTACATCATAAATATTTAAATTAAGCTCCCAAAAACCTTCCACTCTCCCAGCGGCGACAAAACATAAATCAAGGGCAGCCGAACCATAACGACGAATATCCTGAATTTGCGGCAAAAGTGTTGTGAGATAAGGGAGGTTATTGTGCTTCAAGTTACTCCGCAAACAGGCAAAACCTGTGGCATAAATAGCCGAGGTCATGCTTTTCTCCGTACTCACCTTTATGGGGCATCCATTAAGAGTCGCACCTTGACCCTTGGTGGCCATAAAAAGTTCATTCAACGCAGGACCATAAATAGCAGCCAAGTACAATTCACCTTCTTTTTCAATAGCTATGGAGATGGAATAAAAGGGCTGACCGTGCAAAAATGATGCCGTGCCATCAATAGGGTCAATAATCCAGCGATATTCGCTGTTATTTCCAATCACTTCACCTTCTTCTTCACCCAATATACCATGATCAGGGTAATGAGAAGAAATTTGCTTCCGTAAGTACTGTTCGATAGCCACATCCGCTTCACTAACGAGGTCTTTTTCAGATTTCTTTTCTACCTCTAGGTCATTTAAAGCCTCTGAGTATTTACGCGCCATTTCACCAGCTGCTAAAATCGTTTCTTCCAGGAAATTTCTAATACTTACTCTCTTAAAATAGCCTCACTTTTTATGGCTTTATAATACATCTCATGAAATGACTCCCTAGGAACGGAAACAGGATTAAAACGTTCCGTATGGGAATTTGCATATTGTATATCACAGAAATGAAAAGCCCCTTGCTCCAGTCGCTCCATCAAATAGAGCAAGCCTAAATTGGATGCATGGGTTTGACGGTGGAACATCGATTCCGCTAGAAAAGCAGCGCCAAATTGAGTTCCATATAAACCACCCACTAATTCAGAGCCTTGCCAAACCTCAACTGAGTGAGCCATGCCCTGCTCATGTAGCGCCAAATAAATCTGCACTAATTCTTCAGATATCCATTCATCTCGACCTTCACGACATAAACGAATCACTCTTTCAAAATCTCGATTAATGGAAAAACTAACTTTATTTTGCTTTGCGATACGTTTTAGACGGCTAGGAATGTGAAAACGATCAAAAAAGAAGACACTGCGCGGGTCACAGGAGTAATATCCCAAAATGCCGTCTTCAGCCATAGGAAATAAACCTTGGAGGTAGGCATGAATCGTATCTAAAACCTTATTTTTTAAACTTTCAACCTCGCTCATTTAATCGGGAAAAACACCGTCACTTAAAGAAAAGTTATCCATGCTATTTTCAGCATCGACAAGTGGGGTGGACAAAGTTCGAGCCTCATCAGTCCATGCTAAAAAGTCCCTATCTCGGCAACGAGCTGAGCAAAATGGGAAGTGTGCATGCTCGCCATAAACGCTTAAACCTTGGCAAGATGGGCACTTTTTCTTTATAGGGAGATCACTCATAGGAAAATATGAAAACCAACTGGAGTTTTTGTGATGGCAGTATAATGAGCGCTCCAGTCCTGTTAGACCCATATAAATTGAGTACGCGTGAATTTTTAGAGGCCCAAGAAAAAGAGACCCTCGCACCCTATGCCATTTGCGCTCTCGACTCAAAAGGCAGGAAATATGATGAGCCCTTGCACCCCATCCGCACTGCCTTTCAACGAGATCGGGACCGTGTTGTTTACTCAACAGCTTTCAGGCGTTTAGAGTACAAAACTCAAGTTTTTCCCAATCACGAGGGGGATCACTACCGTACTCGACTCACTCACACCATCGAAGTGGCCAATCTCACACGCACCCTTGCGCGAAATCTTCGCCTCAATGAAGATTTCTCTGAATGCCTAGCCCTCGTGCACGATATTGGACATCCCCCCTTTGGTCATTGCGGCGAAGAAATTCTGGCAGATCTTATGAAGCCCTATGGAGGATTTGAGCACAATGAACAAACCCTTCGCATCGTTACTGCCCTGGAAAATAGCTATACATCATACCAAGGGCTAAACCTTAGCCTTGAAATCAATGAAGCCATTCTCCAGCACACGAAAAACTTTCGCAGACGCTACCCTGATACAAATCCCGCTTTACTTGAAACTCAGCTCGTATCCTTAACAGACGAGATGGTTTATAATAGCCATGACCTGGAAGACGGCTTAGCCAGTGGCATTCTCAACGAAGCTGACGTACTTGACCTTGAAATTATGCAAGGTATTGCCTCAAACCCAGACTTTCCCCACCGCTCCCGCATAACCCTGCGCAGGCGCTACTTAGTGCGACAAGTTTTGAACTCCATGGTTCTCGATTTTATGGAAACAACTCAAGCAGAATTGGCATCATTAAAGCTTACATGCCTTGATGATGTTTTGGCCCTCAAAAAGAGCCCCTTGATTTTTTCTGAAAAAATGGACCGTATGAAGAACCAAATCGAATATTTCCTTAGAGAGAAGATGTATCAACACCCTAAAGTCATGAAAATGATGAATAAATCCAAATACTTTATGGATCGCATTTTTGAGCATTTTTTATTATACCCTAGTGAACTGCCCGTAGAGTTCCAAGAACGCATGGAGAAGGATGGCAAAGAACGATCTATCTCCGACTATATTGCCGGCATGACCGATCGTTATTTACAAGAAGAATATATTCGCCTATTCGTTCCTTTCCAGAAGATGCTTTAAACCCCATGGATTTACCTTTTGATATTCGCATTGCCCAGGTCTGGATTTTCTTGAGCACCTGGTTTATGGCCGAAATATTCCTCTTTGTTGCGATACGTATCGCCAATCGTTTTCATCTTCACGACGCACCAACTGAAGAAAGAAAAATTCACCAAACACCCACCCCGACTATAGGCGGCATACCTGTATTTTGTGCTTTTGCCCTAGGCATCATATTAGCACAAGAAGGCTTAGACCAGATGCAACCTCTGCTCCTTGGTTCTTTTGCCTGTATGGTTCTGGGCCTTATTGATGACCTTAAACCCATTTCGGCCGTCGTCAAGCTCATCATCCTCTTTATTGTGACT
>JADGBV010000454.1 GCA_015231345.1 Planctomycetota bacterium | reverse complement strand
GTGCAACACCAATTGCCGAATATCAGGCTGAAGAGGGTACTCATATAGAGGATGGAAGAATAACTGCCGAAAGAACAGGCTATACAGGAGAATCATATGTTGACTACGGTAATGAAGGTTCCTATGTTGAGTGGAGCAATATTAAACCAGAAAGTGGAACTTGTTTTCTCTCACTGCGTTATGCAAATGGAACTCCCAATCCTCGCACCGGAGAAGTAAAGATTAATGACGAAGTGTGGATTGTTATATTTGAGCCAACAGGAGAATGGACAGACTGGTCAACTGTGCTGATACCAAATGTAATTCTGACAAAAGACATTAATATGATTCGTGTTAAAGCAATTTCAAGTACGGGGGGACCTAATTTAGATAAAATTGAGATCTATTAAATGGATTAAGACAAACTAAAAGGATCCCAGCACCAAACATGTATCAGAATTTTTGGTGTTGGGATTCTATGTCTATGTTGTTGTCGTTGATACTCCACCATTACATTGTATCCCCACCGAATACCTACAGGGCGATGTATTTAAGTGGCTGCGGCAATTCAAAGAAATGGGGTTGATTAAGGAGTTTGGCGTCAGCATCGAAACCGTCGAAGATGGGCTGCTCTGTATTCTTTATTCTGGAAATACTACTGTAATCTCAGTATTCTAGAGCTAATTCCTTCAAGCTCAACTTTGAAAAGCTCTTGGTTTGCTTCAAGACTAGCCCCTGTAATGAGATCTAGAGCTTTTATTAGATTTTTCCTAAAAACTTGAGTTTGAGAGAGTGTAATATTGCACTTCTTATTGGCACGGTTAATGAGAATTAGCAAACGTTCCTCGCCTAAGCACCGGACATAGGCCAATACCTTTGGATGCGATGGTAGCGTAATAAAACGAGTGTCACCGAATGGCAGGCATTTATGCTTTGTGCGTAGACTATTGAGCGTGGTAATCGTTTGTCTTAATTCTCTATTTGCTTTGTCGCCATTATCGTATTCTAAATCATCCCAGAGCATGGGCCTTCTGCAATGAGGGTCGTTGGCGCCGTAAAGGCCGACTTCATCGCCGTAGTAGATAAGAGGCGCTCCTTCCATGGTGTAGAGGAAGGTGTAAAAAAGAGCTGCTTTCTGGATTGAGCTTGGGTCAATATTGACTGGGTTTTTATTGACGTAGCCATCCTCAAGGTCACTTTGGTAGTTCCGGTATTGTTCTTGATTGACGAATTTAGAAATAAAGCGGTCGGTGTCATGAGTGCCACATAGATTCATGAGGATTTGCCGAGTCTGCTTTGGGTAATGGCTTTGCATTTCTTTTACGATACCCACAAGTTCACTGGAAGATATGCCACCTTCATTGGGTATAAAGAAATCGAGAGTTTTCATTAATATGGGATAATTCATTAGCGCATCGAATATATCACCTCTTGTTTTATGGTGATTCGCTTTCCATATTTCACCGACGACATAAGCTTCCGGGTTGGCTGTCATGACAATTTGCTTCCATTCTCGCCAAAAATGATCTGGAACGGCTCCAGCGACATCAAGCCTCCAGCCGTCTATGCCGTCTCGTGTGCTCGGGTTCCCATCAGGGTCGAGCCATCGTTTGGTGATATTCATGAAATGCTGCCTAACTTCTGGGTTTTTTAGGTTGAGTTTTGGCATACTTTTATAGCCCATAAACCCCATATACTTAACGGCTTTTTTGTTTTTTTCTAGGCTTGCATTTTTTTGCCAATCACTCCAATCTTCAAAATGAAACCATTGGGCGAATTTTGACTCAGGGCCTTCAATTAAAGCTTTTTCAAAGGCCCAGTGTTCACTTCCAGTATGATTGAATACTCCGTCGAGTACAATGCGGATCCCCTTCTTATGAGCTTGCTTGAGGAAATCGAGAAAGTACTTATCGCCTTGGGTCCATTCCCATTTGTCGGGGTTTAATTCTTCTGTGTCTTTGGCTTGGCCTACCATACTTAGGTTGTCATCGATATGTTTGTAATCAAGTGTGCCATATTTGTGGTGGCCATGGGCTTCGAAGATGGGGTTCATCCAAATGGAATTGATGCCGATGCTTTTAAGGTAATCAAATTGACTGGCAATTCCTTGTAAGTCGCCGCCATACATTCTAGAGCCAAATCTGCGGTCATTATTGACTTCCCATGGGCTGCGTCCTTCCCAATCAGAAGTCCATTTAAGTACTTTTACTTTCTTTTTATTCTTGAATTTATTATTCATGGGACCAATCCAATGGGGGTCGTTGCTGGTCTGTGCATTGCGAAAACGATCAGGCATGATTAGGTACCATGAGGCCGTCCTCGACCATTCGGGTACGTTTAATGAACACCTTGGTTTGATTGTGTTGCATGATTTAGGTGGGTATTTGCTTTTGCTTTTAGCTATGTAAATGGAGTTGCTCTCTCCGATTTTAAAGAAGTAGTGAATTTGATCTTGAGGGCTGAGTTTGGGGTACTGTATTGTAAGTTCATAGAGCCCATCACCTTTGGGTAGCATGAGTTCTTCGCGGAGTTCACCCTGCTCATTAATCTTCCAGAAGAAAGAAAGAGACTGCTTAGTCTCCAGTCTGGCCCGAATCACTGAATCAGTGGCGGAGATCGCTTCAAAAGCCAAGGGGTGGGCGGGGTCATGCCAAAAGCCGGCATGGATTGCTTGCTCATTGTATTCGACATTGAAATGAGTCTTTTTTTTGCCCCCTTTGCGATTGGGGTCACTTATAGTATATTCCTTATTCACTTTGAATTGATAGGAATGCTTTCCTTCTACTAGGGGAACCCATGCTCGGTAAACACCGTCTTGACATCGCTTCATATGTTCACGCTCGCCTAGCCAATGATTGAATGAGGCGACCAAGTCGACTTGATATACCTGTAAGCCTATAGGCAGACGTTCGTCTTTTGACGGGTCGTAAGAGAATTCAATCAGCTCATATGAAGCTATTTCATACTCCATATTCTCGGGGCGGAAGGTGATCTCTAGCCATCCTGGCTTCTCTGTCTGCCACCGGGCATAATGCCCTTTAGGGGTTAACGCTTCAGCTGTGCGACCGAATAGTTTTTGAGTTGTCTTTTTTGTTGGTGTTCCA
>JADGBV010000453.1 GCA_015231345.1 Planctomycetota bacterium | reverse complement strand
GGGATTTTTTTTTCTCATTCCCCAGGATTACATAAAATGAAAATACTACCTACTCCAGAAGTCTTTTGTAGCGATAACGCCTTAGAGGAGCTACCTGTTATACTCAAAAACATGTCAGCCGCCAAGGTGATGGTTGTGACAGACAAAGGCATAATTGGAGCTGGTATTTACGATAAGATTAAAGCCATTCTCGATACAACTAATATTGAAATCATCCTTTGTGACGAAGTTAAGCCCGACCCTTCCATAACTCTTGTTAAAAGCATTGCTGAACTGGCACGAAAAAGTGACGTTTCAGCTATTATCGGACTTGGCGGAGGAAGTTCTCTCGATACGGCTAAAGTTGCAGCGGCCATGGTGACCAACGATAAAGATTTGGATGCATATATCGGCATTAACTTACTAGAAAAAATGCCTCTTCCCATCATCGCCATTCCCACAACAGCTGGAACAGGTTCTGAAGTCACTCATATTGCCATACTTTCAGACGAAGAGGAACAACTCAAAAAAGGCATCGTTTCTCCCAAAATCATTCCATCTTACGCAATTCTCGACCCCAACTTAACAGTCGGTTTACCACCACATATCACAGCTGCTACTGGAATGGATGCGCTTTGTCATGCACTAGAAGCTTATACTTCCATTGGAGCCAACCGCAGTGTTTACTCCGATAGCCTAGCTCTTAAAGCCATCGAAATGATAACAGCCAATCTCAAAATAGCCTATAACGAGGGCAGTAACCTTGAAGCGAGACGCAATATGCTTTTGGGCAGTTTACTCGCTGGAATGGCTTTCGCCAATGCAGGCGTCACAGCTGTGCATGCCTTTGCTTACCCTCTCGGTGGCATGTTTCATGTCCCTCACGGTTTGGCCAATAGCTTGATGCTACCTGTCATTGTCGAGTATAACCAAGTGGGCAACGAAGAAAGATTTATCGAAGTTGGCAAGCATATGGCCAATGCCCGCAAAGATAACACAACTCAGGCTACAGTCGATGCCATTAACGAACTAAGCAATGAGCTCAAAATACCAAAGAATCTAGCTGAAGTCAATATTCCAGAAGATGCCATCCAAAGCATGGCTGAAGGCGCCATCAAAGTCACAAGATTACTTGATAATAACCCAAGACCAATCACTCTTGATGATGCAGTCAATCTCTACACACAAGCATACAATCGCTAATTCATCTTAGTTCAGCTTCATTAAAAACGCTTCTTTAGCATTAGCTAAAGAAGCGTTTTTTTTTGACCTCCAAGCTTAAATTTATGACCATCATATAGAACATATAGAATGCATGTGCGCTATGTAGTCCGAATCCTTACAAAAGAGTATTGCAGCTCTCCTATACCTAATCAATTCACGTCAAAAATTTATACTGCGTCGCAATAAATCCTCAAAAAAGCCTGAAATATAGGCAAAAACAGAAAAAGTGCACATTGCGCCTTAGCGGGCACTATTAGACTCCGCGCTAGATTATTTTTTCACCTTTTGGGGTAATTCGTATGTCTGCATCAGTAGATTTCAACACGAATTTTTTTTCGCCTAAGTCGCCTTTTGCGAGAGACAATTCGCGTTTAATCAGCATTATGCTGGTTGTATGGTTCGTAGCCATATTCGGTTTTCAAGGATTATTAAAAATCATGGAAACTCCAACACCTGAGCCAATTCACCAACAGTATGAAAAAGTCTGGTCAGAGGCAAAAAATGGAGGCAACATTGAGCTCGCGGGCATCAGCTTGAACTTAATGGCTAGGTATATTCCTCTTCGTAGCAATGAAACTCTGCAAAAATATATCACATCAGCTTTGGCAGCCAATATGAGCGCTGGACTTAAAGCCGAATATACAGCTGCACAAGCAACCCTTGCTGAGGGCACAAAAATCACAGCTGAACTCCAAAGCAAATTAGCTGACGCACTCAAACTTCCTGCTGGCGATATTCGTGCAGATGTTATTTCAACCGCCATGCTCCCTCTTGCTGCTTTAAGCATTAGCGAAGACAATATCACTGAACTCCCAAAAATTATGGACAAACACCTTATCCATAATCGTTCAGTTCTTACTGATACTCAATTCCTAGGCTTCCCTTTTCACTATGGGTATACAGCCGTATTTCTATTGGTTCTTTTCGTAGTCATTTGCATCGTTTATTGTTTAGTCTTCGATAAGATTTCTCATAAACACGGCATGGAAAAAGATTAAGAGGAACAAGGAGAAAGAACATGAAACTAACACAACTAAAAACTTATCTATTCACAGTCCTAGTGACTCTAATGTGCACTGGCACTTGTTTTGCCGGAACACTCGATCTTGCTGACGGCACCTTTCGTCCCGTCCCAGCTGGCATTATGCTAGCCATCATCATTCTCTTCATCGCTGTAGGGCTTATGAATACCGCCAAAAACACTGGCGATTTCTATGCTGCTGGCCGCTCCATTTCACGTTTTGGGTCAGGTATGGCCATTGCATCCAACTGGATGAGTGCCGCATCTTTCCTAGGTATGGCTGCCATCATGTATGGTTCTGGTTACCACGGCCTAGCTTACGTTGTAGGCTGGACTGGTGGATATGTACTACTACTTGTACTTATGGCATCTCAAGTCCGTCGCTTTGGTAAATACACAGCACCTGACTTTATTGGTGACCGTTACTACTCCACAGGCCTTCGTGCTGCGACTGCCATTATCGGCATCCTGATTTCTTTTTCTTATTGTGTAGGTCAGTTTGGCGGCATCGGCTTGATGTTCCAATGGATTCTCGGTCTAGATTATACTTATTCAGTAGTTATTGGTTCAGCCGTTGTACTTTTCTACACCATGATATCAGGTATGCTTGGTGTAACTAAGAATCAGCAAATTCAGTATGTGATCATTATTATTTCTTTTATGATCCCAGCATTCATCATGTGTTTCAAATACGATTACTTCTGGCTCATTCCTCCTGTTGGTTATGGCCAAGTTGTAACTGATATTGTTGAAGGCGTTGCAAAAGACACTTCTGTGATTGGCGGCAACACTTACGGCATTATTGCCAGCCCAGAATTCGCCATGCCATGGGATCCTTCTACAGGCAAAGATTTCTTTCAGTGGATC
>JADGBV010000452.1 GCA_015231345.1 Planctomycetota bacterium | reverse complement strand
GATGAAATGATCACAACAAAAGGTGCAGTTTATCTCGATGGTAGCAATCCGGCTGTGGGACCATATTTAGCTGGGCGTTTTGCTCAAATGGTCGAAGATTACAAACCAGTATTTATGAAGTGGGATCACCATTACGGTTCTCTAGAAGAAGGGAAGCGTTACGATCCGACAATGACAGGTTTACAGGCTCATAATAAAGCCATTCGTACAATTCGGGCTGCTCTTCCCGAAGATCTAATCATTACAAGAAGTATGGGGTGGATCTACGGAGCCATAGAATGCTATGATGCCATTCGCATTGGTAACGATATTAATCACCCCGGTATGGGTCATGGCAAACACCCAGATAATACAACTAATATGACTTACGGAATGACTTCTGGTAAGATTGAAGTTCTTCACACTGAAAAGGAATACAAAGGCTTGATTCGTTTTGCTCGACAAGTTGCACAGAACTACTATATACATAATAATATTGCCATATGTGACCCAGATGCCTTTTTTGTGACGGATCAATTTAGTGAAGATGAAGCTAAATGCCATCTGACTTTACAATCCATCATGGGAGGGTTGCTCTTTATTGGAGACCGCATAGATTTGTTAAGTGATGAGCGTTTAGCTATTGCCAATCACACCGATATATTAAGCCTGAATAAAGAGGGGATTCATGCTGTTCCACTAGACCTTTTTCAAGGACCTGATATTCCAAGAATCTGGAAATTGGAACTAGCGAATCGTACTATCGTGGCTGTCTTTAATTGGCTTGATGAAAGTGTAGCATCTTCATATGAAATTTCCGATTTTGAAATGACTGAAGATAACTATCAAGTGAGAGAGTTGTGGACAGGACATGAAATTGACTTCAAAGAGAGCCTCAACCTGAAAGAAGAACCTCATTCTGTAAAGGTGTTTGAATTCACAAAGTAGTCTAAGAATGTGAAAATAAGCTATTAAATCATTGCTTTAGTGAACTTAGTAAGGCCTTTGATTTGTAGGTGTTGCTGAAAAGAAGATATCACTATACAAGGTTGCTTTTCAAGTAAAATACGATACTGTGAATTTTACTTGCAAAGGCAACCATTACGACCCCTATCAGAAGTGAGGCTCCTTTAAGAAAGCTCTTTGACGAAGCTATTAATAGTGAATCCGTCACTGAGCCAAAAGATCTTTATCCTCTTTTATCAGAGCTCGAAAGATGCGATAAGCGCTATGAGCATGTCGAAAGAATTGGGCAAGGAGGAATGAAAGAAATTCTCCGCGTTTTGGATAAACGAACCAATCGTTATGTGGCTCTAGCGAGACTCAGAAATTGTCCCTCTAAAGAATATTCGGAAGTGTTTTTGCGTGAAGCTCTTTTGACTGCAGGGCTCGAACACCCCAACATTATCCCCATATACGATGTTGGTTTAGATAAGAGCCAGCTCCCTTTCTTTACGATGGAACTCAAGCCCGGTTTGGATTTGGGTAAGATTTTGGGGGCATTGAAAAAAAAGAAGAAGTCTTTTCAGCGTCGTTTTCCCCTGGATATGCTCCTGCAAATATTCCTTAAAGTTTGTGATGCTGTGTCATATGCTCATTCTCATAACATATTACATCTAGATGTTAAACCTGAAAATATTCAAATTGGTGATCATGGAGAGGTTCTACTCTGTGATTGGGGTTTAGGGAAAATATGTGGAAGTGATGATGATATTGAGTTTGATGAATTATTACTTGATCCCGATATCCTTAATAATATGACCCTAAGGGGGCATATCAAGGGGACTCCTGGCTATATGGCTCCTGAGCAAATTGTGAGTGGTTCAGATAAAACGGCACAAACAGATATCTATGCATTAGGCTGTATTCTTTATACCATACTGTGTCATCGTATTCCTTTTTCTGGTAGTAGTCAAGAAATACTTGATAAGACACTTAAAGGCAGAATGGTCTCACCTCTTGAAAGAACGCCGGATAAAAGTATACCAGAGAGTCTCAATGCTGTGGTGCTTAAGTGCTGTGCACTCAAACCAGACAATCGGTATTTGTCTGTGGGAGACTTAAAAAATGATTTACAACTCTACATGATGGGTCATGCCACTGAGGCTGAAAACGCAAGCAATCTGAAGTTGATGCGTTTGCTGTATCAACGTAATCGAAAATTATGTATTACCGTAGCACTTTCAACATTGTTTATTATAGGGGTCACCATCTTATTTGTCACTGAAGTTCATAAAGAACGTGAATTTGCCTTGTTTGAGAAGGAAAAAGCTGAATCTGCCCTTGAGCTTTACCTGGGAGCTAAGGATAATTACTCCACACTGACAGACCAGCATACAGACTCTCTTGTTAATTTAAGTAAGAATGCAAAAACAAAAAGACAGCTTTACTCTGCAATGAAAGAACTGCACGAAACCATTGCCAATAATCAAACTTCCGGTTATGATGTGCATCTTCTCTATGCTCGTTTAAAATTAAGTTTACTGGACTTTCAAGGGGCGATTAAGTATTTCGATATGACCGGTACTAAGAGTGAATTAATTGATCAAACTCGCTTTTATGCTGAGCTAACAAAAAAAAGGCCACTGCAAGTTGATGATGTTTATGACTTTTTTGAAAGCGTAAAAACTCATTACCCTCTTAAGGAGCGAATTCTTCGTTTTTCCATGATCAATGACTATAATAACTTCCATTATAGTCAAGTATTAAAATGTTATTTACGTCACCTTAACCCAGGTTGGAGTGGTGACGGGTATACGTATTTACCAAAGAAAAGAATGCTGAAGTTAAAGGGAAAAAAATTAATGAAGCTTAATTATCAAGGTATTGGTGATTCTTTAGATTACCTTAATCTTGAGGTTTTGGATATAAGTTCTACTTCGATAAGTTCAATATTAGGCTTTGCCAATATATCTTTAAAGGAATTAATTATATGCGATACTGAGATTAAAGATTTGGTTTCTATCAATAAGATAAAAACACTTGAGAAGCTAACTGTGGGGAAATATGATTATACTTTTGATGAGATTAATAAAGTGAAAGGTTTGGTGACAATTGAATATAAAAATAAGTAGATTTTATTTTATTCTTATTTTTTATGGGCTTTCATTTT
>JADGBV010000451.1 GCA_015231345.1 Planctomycetota bacterium | reverse complement strand
GCTCATCCATAGAATATAATTTCTTCTTCTCTTCGCCTTCTGCTTTGAAAACCCAATTCTTTTTCTCACGTAAAGCTTGAACTTCTGGACTATCTTGAAAACGATCCTCCTGACCTAAAGCCACCATCGAGCTATAACTCATTTCATATTGCTTAGGTCGACCTTCAGCTTTTGGCTTTGACTCCCCTTCAGCAACGGCGAAAAGTGGATGAGCCATTAGTTTCTCATAAAATTTTAAATTATCTTGAGCTGTGTTGCCTACATATTTAAGGTATAATTGACCAGCTTTTAGAGATGAGGAATTACGTATGGCTGACGAAGACCTCCCCCTACCTCTGACCGGATTACGAGCACTCTCCTCTAGATTAACTTCCTGCCCCATATACTCCTCTGAGGAAAGGGCACCAAAATTCACTTCAGTCAAATAAACATCAGGAATTGCATTCACGATTGCTACAACCTCTGCATAGAGACGAGGCACTAACTGATCTCTTTTCATCACCTCATACATATACTTACTTTTCTCTTCTAGTGGCTTAAGTTGCGCTTTACGACCATTAAAACCGTTAATTTTCTTAGTCAGCTCATTCCGATAAGAAGTCACCGAACCCTTAGCCTCGTCAAGCTTTTCATTAACGGACGTTCCTGAAATATAAGCCATCACAACCAACATAAGCAAGGCCACATTAACAATAAGCGCTGCCAACCTTTTTGATTTGAGAATTTTTGCAGCTACATATTTCTTTGGAATCAAGTTGAGAGAGACTTCCGTTTCCCCTAAACCCTGAATCGCCATACCCATGGCCACACCATAAGATACGATATTCTCCTTTAAAACATCTGATTTTTCACACATGGAAAAGTCTAAGGCATCTAGATTCATATTGAACTGTGCCAATTTCAATTCTTTTGAGAAGTATTCAGATACACCTGACAGCTGCGAAGAACCACCACATGATAGAATTTTCTTAGGATCTAGGCCTTTAACTTGTGTTTTACGGAAATTAATGGAACGTTTAACTTCAGTGATTAACTCTTTGAGCTTAGGCTCAATAACACGGAATAACTTATCCTTTTGAGGACTCTTTTCCATCTCATGTTTAAGGGCGCTCGCTTCTTTGGTCGTAATACGGAATTTCTTTTCGAGAAGCTCAGTAATATGATGACCAGATAAAGGCAAACTACGCAGCCAAAAACCACCATCATAAACAACAATGAGGTTGGTCGTTTTTTCACCGATATCGAGTATTACCGTATGCTCATCCACACCCATAACAGCAGAGACGAAACTATAAAGTGCAACGCCAGAAACCTGTACGCCACGCACTTGAAAGCCAACATCATCAGCAATACCTAGTAATTCTTGAATATGCTCCCTACGAACGGCAAAAATAGCCACCTGCATTTCATCATTGCGGTCGGGCATAAGCACTGAATCCCATTCCACTTCTTCCAGTGGGAAAGGAATTTGTCTTTCTGCTTCAGAAGCAATCTCCTCTTTAACTTCCTTAGAACTTAAGCCGCCATCTAATGAAAGAAAACGACTATTTACACTTTTGGCGGAAATGGATATACAAACTTCAGTTCCTTTGAAGTTTTTTTGGGCAGCTAAGTCTTCAAGAGCTTCACGGACAACGTCTAGATAACTGCTCTTCTTTTTGAGCTCTGCATCAAGTTCGATATAGCCGTAATCCAGGACAATAAAGTCCTCTTTCTTGACGCTCATTTTCACAGCCTTTATACAGCTGTCTCCAATATCCAGACCCCAGATAACGTCAGAGGTAAACAATATCTCTCCTAAAAAGTCGAGCACAAAAAAAGCGTTGTGAGTGTAAAACCCAGATAACTAGGTCAAGGTGTCCAAAATAAAATATAATCCCTTAACTTAAGGGCTTTGCCGAGATTGCCAAACCCCTATCGTGGAGATCTTTCAAACCCAAGTAAACCGCTGCAGACACAGAGTTAGCCAGGTTGTGTGACCGTACTGGCCCATAATGAGGCAAAGCAACGCACCTCTCTTGGTTTTCAAAACGCATATCGTCCGGAAGCCCTTTTGTTTCTGAACCAAAAACAAGCGTATCACCAGGCATAAATTCAATATCAAAAACAGAACGCGTCGCTTTCTTAGAAAAGAAGAAGGTTCTATCCACATCAGTCGGCTGCCAATTTTCATGCTCACGCACATCTAAGTGCTGCCAATAATCAAGACCAGCTCGTCGCAACTGTTTTTCTGATAAATCAAAGCCCAAGGGGTGAACTAAATGCAAACGGCAATGAGTTCCCACACAAAGCCGGCCGATATTACCTGTATTCTGCGGAATCTCAGGCCTAAATAATACAACATTAAAATTCACATCACTCATCATTTCACAATAAAGCACTCACGGGAAGCTCAAGCCTAACTCATAAGTCAATTAGCAGTAGCTGGCACTGAGAAGCAAAGAACCATAAGAAGTAGGGAAGCAACAAGCCCAGGCTCATCACCCAATTAGCATCAATTGCAAAGGACTAGCCGTCAGTATGGTGCGCTCCATCTTTTTTTTCGAGGCTATTTTATGAATAAATTATCTGTCAAAGATATCGATTGCAAAGGCAAAAAAGTCCTCTGTCGAGTCGACTATAACGTACCTTTAGATGGTGATCAAGTTACCGACAACAAAAGAATTGTTGCTTCTCTAGAAACAGTTAAGCACATTATTGGACAAGGCGGTAAACTCATCCTCATGTCACACCTTGGCCGCCCCAAAGGCTCAGTCAAACCAGAATTCAGCCTCAAACCTGCTTGCGAAGAACTCAAAAAACTCGTCGATACAGAAGTTAAATTCGCCCCAGATTGCATTGGCGAAGAAGCTAAAGCTTTAGCAGACAACCTAAACGACGGAGAAATCCTCGTATTGGAAAACCTACGTTTCTATGCAGAAGAAGAGAAAAACGACGCTGACTTCGCAGCCAAACTTGCTTCCATAGGAGACATCTATGTCAACGACGCCTTTGGCACAGCACATAGAGCCCATGCCTCAACGGCAGGAGTCACTAAACATTTCGAACAAAACGCTTGTGGATTTCTCATCAATAAAGAGCTTGAGTTCTT
>JADGBV010000450.1 GCA_015231345.1 Planctomycetota bacterium | reverse complement strand
TAAGAGAAAGCCTGATATCGTAGATCTTGTGCTCAAAGACCTCCTTGCCGATTACAGTCATACAACAAATGACTTAATCGATCCTATTCTAGATGAGCTTATTGTCCCGAGACCTTCCCTTGAGGATCATGTGTGTGCCTCAGATTATGGCGCTCCAGGAATGACAGCATGGCAAACTCTTGTTGCTATTGCCCTACGTCAAGCTATGAATTACAGTTATGATGACCTCGAAATAGAATTTAACCACAACGACCTCCTTAGGGAATTTCTTCAACTTCCAAAATGTGATGAATCATTATTTTCTGAAAGTCGACTTGGAAAGAACTGCAGAAAAATCTCACCAGAAACTATCCATGCCATAGACAAGGCTGTTATTGATATTGCAATAGATATGGGGATTGAAGAAGGTAAGGATATAAGAGGCGACTCTTTTGCATGCAAAACTAATATACACCATCCTAGCGACACACAGGCCATCAAAGAATCATGCAAGAAAGTAATCGAAATATGCTTAAGGTCAGAAAGTAGTATTGGCGGATGGCGGCAACACAAACATTTAACCAAAAAGATAAAGAGATTATGCATGGAGCTGATTCAAGCAAAAAGAAGCAAGCAGAGAGATAAAAAGCTCAAGTCTGATACTATCAAATCTGCTTACAAAAAATTAATTGAAGCAGCAAGAGAAATTCAGTCAAAGTCCTTCATTACTTGGGAAAGCATAACAATTCAAGAAGATTACGAAGAGTTAGGTTACTACATTTGCTGCCTAGAAATTATGGTTGACTTAGCGGAAAGAAGAACACAACACGAAGAGCAAATTGGTTCCTCCGAAAAGATCTTTAGCATTTTTGAACCTCACACGGAATTAATTCACAGGGGAAAATTTCCAACTCCCATAGAGTATGGGCACCGTGTGTTTGTGGCTGAGGGAAGAAGTGGGATCATCCTTGATCACCGAGTTATGGAGAATGGTGTACTGGATCAACACGAGACACGATCAATACTAGAACGTTTATGCCAAAGATTTGGTAAGATCAACATACTATCTCTTGATAAGGGATACAATATTAAAGGTTTTAATCCCGCTGATCAAACTGATAAAGTGAGTCTATTTGCACTTCCTTCGAAGGGTTATAAGAACAAAAAAAAGAAAGAACAGGAGTCGTCTCCTGATTTCGTTGAAGCTAGAAAATGGAGAGCTGGCGTCGAATCATGCATAGGTGCGTTAATGCGAGGTAATGGGAGTGATATCTGTCGAGATCGTCATATTCGAGGGTTTAGACGATGGGTTTCTGCCTGCGTACTATCACGAAACCTTATCACACTTGGGCGTCACATTCTCGACGACGCTCTCCAGAAAACAGCTTAATTTTATTAGATTATAAGGGGTAAGAGGGAGAGGTACGTTCTGTTTACTACGAATAGGTCAAAAATTCATTAAAACGCAAAAAAAAATCGAAAAACACACTCGCCAGGAATTTATTTGGTGACTGCAAATGTGAAATTTACAGATTCTTGCTTAAAAGGACCTTTTTTCCGCAGACACTATGTAGAGACGTGAGGTTCACCCTTGTTTATCTTCTCTGGCTTGGGTTTCTTCGGGCCCCGCTTGGCTTTTCTATACTTTTTAAGATTGATATTTTCTGAACACCTTTGTAAGAATGCTATAAACTCATCCTCTTTCATATTCACAATTACACCCCAATCTTCCTCTGGCACAATAAGCATCATGCCGTCATGGACACTGGCCATTTCAGAGGTTGCATAATATGAAGAGAAGTTGTCATCGATTTCTTCATGACCGTATAGGCCCCTCAAGGTTCCATAGATGACCTCAAAGAGATTTGACGCAACAAGGGCAATGCAAAAGCCAAACAGTGCGGCCTTTGGGTATCCCAAAGAGTTTATCTCGGAGTTCATATTTTTCTCCAAGTGCTGAAAGGACGTTTCAATGGTCCACCTTTTCTTGTAAAGAAACATAATCTTTATGGCATTTGCCGCTTTCTTTGGGAGGTTTGAGAAAACGGCGAGTTCTCGGTTCCCATCACGCGTCGAGGCTTTTAGCTTGATGATTGTTCGTCTTATCCTTGCTTGGTTCCCGTCTGCATCTTTTATTAGCACCTGGTGTTCGTAGACTGAATTCCCATCAGACTTCCCCACATATTTCGGTTTATCTATCTCTTCAAAGGGGGTGTTTTTGTGCTGCCGAATGATAAAAAATGCGTCATCATGATCAATAGACAACATCGTCCCAATAGTGCAGAAGTTTCTGTCAGCTATCCATAAATCGTCCTTCTCCACGGAGTCTAAAACTTCTGGCATCAACGATCTCTCTTGCGCATGTCCATCTTCACATGGAAATACATCAATTGCCAATCCGAGGGCAGGCGAGAAAACAACTAAACTTTTTCCTGGAAGTGGGCCAGGGCTTTGATTTCTCAATACTTTGAGGCGTCGCTCTGAAGATTCTAGCCAGTTTCCGTCCAACATTTTCACATTGAACCCTTCAAGTAGTTCTGGTCTTTTTCCATTCAGTTCTCGAATGATGTGACCACACCTACTGGCAATTTCTCGGACCTACTTCGCGGATGTTTCTGTTGAAATGCCAGATAACTTATTATAAACAGCAGTTAAGGATGTGCCTATCTCCTCATCGCTTTGCCTATAAGCTTCATGCACGGAGGATTTTTGCTGACAAACAACGCTTAGCATGAGGTCGAACACAGTTGAAAACAACAAGTCCCTTGTGTATTGGTCCCCAGAGTTTTCATCGAACCACTCGTTCAATGTCTCTGCATCAAGAAGCCTGGATACCAAGCCTTGTGCCATGACGGTCAAAGGGGACTTTTCAATAAAACCAGAAATAATTGGACTGAGGGCCATTTCTTCCTCCAATAGTAGACAGGAGGAGGGTACGGAAAGATTATGGAACGTAAGCCCGAAGATCAGACTATCCATTCACATTGAAAGGGTTGCTCTTATGCCTTAGCAATACGGAAGAAAATGCCGGTGGTAAAATCGTGGCTACTGACCCAACTTGTGTCTCGGCAGGTGTTCTTCTTGCGGTATTGTATTGTTTTAATGAGAACTTAG
>JADGBV010000044.1 GCA_015231345.1 Planctomycetota bacterium | reverse complement strand
CATAAAAATCATTCAGGATAATGCTGATAAGTTACATCTGGAAGTCGACAATAGCTCCGCTGGTGGGAGTTGCAAGACAGCCACTTCTGGAGAATTTCTAGACAATACGTGGCATCATGTCTATGCACTTTTTGATGCGGGCACCATCAAATGCTACCGCGATGGCGTGCAGGATCTGCTCAGCACCGGAACAGGAGTATTTAACTATACCCATGATGATGAGTTTGCCTCCACACAACAAATCAGCATGAAATCCGGAGGCTATGAAGGCCTCGTTGATGATTTTCGTTTTTTCGACCGAGCCTTAACAGACTTGGAAATACAGCAATTATATGAGCTGGGTAATTAGAACGCAGCTTGAGCTGCAATTCTTTTTTCTCTTACTAACGGTATCGTTTCTAATGAACCTCAGGGATATCTAGAATTCCCCACAATTGTAATTCAGGCACTTCGAAAGTCAGGTAATCTCCTGCATCTATCACTTTCACGTTAATACTTGGCTGACCTGGAGAATGAAACAGAACCTTATTCGCGTTGCCAATCTTAAAAGTATCCTTTCGAATACTCACCTGTACATCCTTTTTCACGATGGCTTCGTAATTTTCAAGATTGAGACTCTTGTTATAGAGATGAATCGCTAATGATGAGGAGGTATTCTTTGTTTTGATTCTAGGCAGTAGCCATATCTCTTTTGCATTAGCTAATGCACAAACGGGTTTAATCTGCTTTTCCACCGTCTTAGCGCCCTTATATTCCACAGCTATGTTATGATCAAATGCACTCTCAATCACGTCCTTCTGTTCATCATAGAGTTCGTGAGGCCCTGCGACAAGCAGGACATCATTTTTGCGAATATCTGAGAGATTTAGAGTCTCAGTTATCCAATCATCACCAGCAACAATGAGTTCAAAAGGGATATTGGCATCTAGCAATTCTTCGCAGGCATCATATATATCTCTGTGCCCCCTACGGATGCCCATGCTTGAATACAACAGTCCTACTTGAGCATAAGACTCATAGCCATCAAAAAGATTTGAATTTTCATGAATAAACTTGTAAAGAGGCCCAAACACTTTGACATCACCATTGAAGACCTTATTTTTTTGCTCGCCATTTGGAGTGATCACCCATTGCCCATAAGGTATTAAGTGCTGATGACCAAGCGCATAAGCCATAGCAATCCACGATTTTATCAGAGGTTCAGCACGATTAGATTCGATAAAATGATAATCAGGGCCATCGCCAAAAGCTGCCAGTGATTTACCTAAAGCGTCAGCTAATTTATAGGCCAAAGGAACATCGGCTTTTATTTCTGGGCTTCCCTCACAATGATTAAGTTCCGCAACAAAAAAATCTGAGTAGAGACAAGTAGCCAAGGTAGCTGGGGTCATACGCCACGCATTAGCTGTAACAGGAGCATTGGGCCCAGCTACCTTCTTAACAAGGACTCCTAGCTCTTTAATAAATTTCCCTGCAGCATGTCTCTGAAAAGTCTCGTATTCATACCTAAAAGGCATAGGCTCTCCCTTGAAGTAAGCATTAATGGAATCTTCTTTGGTGGGCACAACTGCTTGCACTGCGAGTCGATAATTGTAAGATTCAATATCAGAGAGACCTTTATGCTTAAGCTCAGCTATCGAGTATTTTTGTCTTAGATAACTCTTAAACTCTTCTCCACAGTAATGACAATAGCATCCTCCATACTCGAATCTCGAACTTCCACAAGGCATATCAAAATGCAAAGCATTAGCATTTGTTTTCAAGCCTTTGAGAACTTTAGATATGACATGAGCTCGGTAATCTGGATGGTGAAAGCA
Organism: Planctomycetota bacterium; assembly: GCA_015231345.1. Lineage (GTDB taxonomy): Bacteria > Planctomycetota > JADGBV01 > JADGBV01 > JADGBV01 > JADGBV01. Next base: position 13,948 of record JADGBV010000044.1, on the reverse strand, counting down.
GCCCCAAAGAGTTTCAACACCTTTGAAGGTCCAAGGCTTGAACCAAGGCACGCGGATAGGTTTATTTTCAACATCTCTAAGAACGGCTTCTTGCAATTTCGGATTTTCATAAAGAACCTTCGCTGTAGCCGAACTAAGCTCAATATTCATAGAAACAATTCGTAGCCCTTTATCGCCACCACTTTGATTAATCTCAGCTAAATCTTCAAAACTTTTATACCACCAGGCCAAATCCCAACCCCAGCCTGAAACAGTTTGATAGTACTCAGCACCCAGTTCTTTCTCAATAGGGTAAAGTGCAACGATGTCAGATTTTTTTAAATTTAAGTTTGCAATAGCGCTTTGATGACAATAGGCAAATAAGAATATAAAAAATAGCTGATTTGTTTGTATAAAGAACTTATGCTGCATCAAATGTCTCATACTCCCCCTTGGCTAAAATAACTAGATAACTTAATTAATAAGTAAATCCCGCCACTTATCAACCACATGATGATGCCAAGCCTAGAATACCCTGTATGGCAGTCTAAAAGGCTATTGCCCTGGTGGGTCATACCAATTCATTTGAAAGTACTTTTCGTCGATATCATATATATTGAATTCGTCTTTCTGAGGATTAAAACTTTCAGATAAAACTCCATAGCGCTTCATTTCCCTTATATATTCAGGGCTAGGAATAAATCCTTCTTGATGCCACCTTTTGTCTTTTTTTAAATAATCAGCCCCGCCCTTAATCATTGCTAATATCGCCTGATATTCAGAGTCTGAGGTACTCTCGAAGACACCATGTTCAAATAATTCGCCCAATTTACCCTTTTCTGTTTTACCCCAGCCACCGGCTGACTTTTTCAAGGCAGCTTTAAGGATTCTTGATTTTTCCGGCTGCTTATAATTGTATAGCAAGTGAATATTGAGTGAGTTTTTGGGAATGGGCCTTGGTCCGTCGAGTGCTTTAGTGAGAACATAGTCTGCCCTTTTAACTGTAATGGGAGTTACTATGTCTGAAGACTCACCATCATGGCATGAAGCGCAGCGTTTTTCAATGATATGATTGACCTTTTCGTAACCTGGAGCCATTTCTTCTGTGACTAGCCGCCTAACACTGAAACGATCCTGTAACATTCCTGTGCCCAGAGCGGCATAGCTGCCAACATGTGGAGCACCCACATGGATCCAATTTCTAATTAACTTTTCTTCCTTGGCAGTCACTTTAGCCTTATGATGAGAGCCATCAATTTTACTAAATATTTCGCTTACAACATCACCGACACTTCTAGGTGCGGTATTGCCAAAGCTGTTGGATGGGTGGGATATCTGCCTTTTCTGCATAAGGTTATAGTAGCTATTGAAAAACACAACTCCATAATCACTGGATAAATCGACCTCACCATCTAAACGGTCAGGGTTATGGCAGGAAACGCAGTTATTATCCCATATAGGCTGAATATGCTTAGCATAGTCGATGATACTAGGAACTTCTTTCACAGGCTCAATAGGGGTAGGTCCTCTTTGAAGAGCCTGCAAAAGACCATAATTAAGATTATCTGGAGTTTTCCCACGATCTTCATGACAGCCAATACAACTGAGAGTCTCCCCTGGCGCTACAGAAAGAAAACTGTGCATGCGCTTGACGGTCTTACCCTCTTTATCGAGTGCAAGGAATAAGATTGGCCTGTTTGCTGGAACCTTGAAATGCGCCGAACCATCATCTTCAACTGGTATGGTGCCGAGAATCCGTTCTAAGGTAAAAGTGCCATCCCAAGTAATTGGCACCATGTCTAAATCGCCGCCGCCGTAGTTGATGGGTTTAGGAAGAGTTTCTAGAATGAGTAGTTTTTTGATCTCTCCTTTTTTAACCCCTTTCATATTACGACCGATATGGGCGCTATTGAGAATGAGGGTGCCTTCTTTATCATTAAGGTCTAAATTTTGAACTAGTACATTTTCTCGTTGTCGTTTGATTAAAGGCCTTGGCTCATGAATGAGTCCTCCCTTCTCCTTATGCAATAAATATAAGTTTTCGTCTATCTTTAAATATAGTTTAGATTTATGTGCAAAAATGAATGAATTCTCTGTAATGGGATAAGGGTCTCGGCCCCATGTGCCTTGATAGACCAGAGCGTCCTCGTCATCAACTCCCATTTTAGGATTAAGGATTGAAATTTCTCCGTAGTGCTCTTTGCGACCATGCCCAGGACTGTCTACAACTATTATTTTTTCTGACCCTGGAATTGGTTTAGCGTCGATAAACAAGTTTCCCGGGTGCATATTGCCATAAAAAACGGTTTTATTCGTGCCATAGGGACTCATGACCCATAAATGATGAAACTGCATTTGAGATCGATCAACGTATTCCCATCGAGTATAGAGAATCCTTCCATCATTCAGCACCCAGGGTGTATTATCATGCTCTATATTCACTGATAGCTGTCTAATATTTAAACCATCGCCATCCATTCTATAAATATTACCCACTTGAGTTTTCCAGCAATTCACCCATCTTTTAGAGCGTGTGGAAACAAAGGCAATTCCTCCGTCAGGAAGGTAAGTGGGTTCATAATCATCATACTTGCCAAAAGTGAGCTGCCTCATATTGAGCCCATCGATATCGATTTCATACAGGTGGTATTGAGACTCACCATTTTTCATATATGCAAAAAGTATCTTACTGCCACTGTAATGAACTTGTGGATCACGAATGCCACCACTTTGATCTTTCAATAATACAACTTTCTCACCTGTCTTGACATTAAACTTGACCAATTGAGTTGCCTCCTTGGTATGGGCGATGTCATCAGGTCCTTTTGCTGAATAGCCGATATTTGAGTAGTAATGACCATCCTTTCGGTTCATGCCGCGGACTGCATAGATCACCTCGTCAAATGGCAGTGATTGCGTAATACCTGGAGTGAGCTTTTTTAGGACTAAGCTCTCATTGCAGTCTTGTGACTCGTACCTCGCAAAAGCATGATTGCAGGCAATCAGTAAAATAAAGATAAGAGCGAAGACTCTCGATATAGAGGAATTCTTCAAAAAATAAAACACCTGAATAAGCAAATCGTTACTACATAAGATATCTTAGATCAACACCAAAGACACACACGATCGTGTGATACGTGATTTATGAAGTATTCACCTCAGAAAGAGCATGACGGCTCACCATCGGCCGACCTTCAACCGTTATGATCTACCTCTATTTTTGCAGAAGAGCCGCTTTTTAAAGAAATCACCAATCAGCAAAGTCTATATCTCTACCCTTAATATAGTCAAATGTCTCATGCCACATTTTTATATTGCTATTGCCTTTATGGTTAGCTTTGTATGGCTCGTCGTCTTTAGGCAAATATGACTTCATTTCATCAACGACATTTTGATATTCAGGATTCGCTGCCAGATTAGTCCACTGATGAGGGTCCTTATTCATATCATAAAGTTCGCATGAGCCATCAGAATAATGAATAAAACTGAAATCTTCAGTGCGTAAGCAATGATTCTTAAAACCATAGCTTATCAATGCAGGTTTCTTGCTTTTTGCATTGGGATTTTTCAGTAATGATACAACACTTTGTCCGTCGAGTGCTTCATTTTTTGGCAATGAACACAGATCGACCAGGGTCGGATATAAATCAACCAAACTTACAGGCTGCCGACTCGTCGCAACTTGCTCATGGCCTTTTGGAAGTTTGATAATCATGGGGACCCTCGTTGCATCTTCCCAAAGGGTCATTTTACGCCAATGCTGTTTTTCACCTAAATGGTATCCGTGGTCACTCCAAAGTACAACAATAGTGTTATTAGCATGTGGACTTTTCTCAAGAGCATTCAATACACGGCCAATCATGGCATCAGCAAAATGAACACAGGCAAGATAAGCGGCAAGTGCGACTTTTCGTTGCCCAGAGCGCTCCATAGCCTCTTCGTCGAAAACTCCATTTGCGATTTCTTTGGCAATTTCAGAAACATCTGCCAAATCATCTTTTTTCACCATGGGTAAAGATATCTTCTCGGGGTCAAAGGACTTAAAGTACTTTCGCGGGACAAACCAGTCAATATGAGGTCGAAATATACCCACTCCCATGAAAAAAGGCTTATTGAATTTAAAGTTATTAAGCCTAGCTTCAGCCCATTTCGCTGTGGACCCGTCAACCATTTGCTCATCTTCTATATCCAATGGACCACCATCCAATACCCACTCTTTGAATCGTCCCTTAGGGCCATTATTAAAAATGTACTTATTAATATTGCCGACCTCTTTTTTATTAACTTTCATATATTCATCAAATGACTTTTTGAAACCAACGGGAGTGTCCGGCCAAAGCTTTCCTCTACCCAGAGTGGTGTAGCCATTACTTCTGAAATATTCTGGCAATGTTGTCACTGCAGACAAACCTTGCCTGAAATTTCCCTGTGAATTCATATAGTAGCCCGTATTTTTTGGGTATTTTCCAGTAGCAACTGATATTCTCGAAGGGCTACAGAGGGGTGCTGCGCAATGAGCATTACTAAATAAAGTCCCTTCTTGAGCCAGGCGATCGATATTAGGTGTTAAGGTATCTTTGTGACCACCAAGGCAACCAACATAATCATTGAGATCATCCACAGCGATAAACAAAACATTCGGACGTTCACCTGCATGCAACGACGACAAGCAAAGAGAACTGAGTAATACGACAAAAGAGATTAACGATTTTTTCATCTTAGTTCTCCTTCTGTGGAGGAGCAATCACTCTATCCATCCTATATTGCCAATCTCTTAACCACTCTTCACGCCAGCGACTAACAGTTTTGGCTCCCCACCATTTACTATTATAATAGACATTACGTTCAACCATGAAGGCCGGGTCTTTTAAATTAACAAACCAGTTGGGGTAGCCCTCACCTCTTTTTTCAAATCGCCCTCCCCAACTTGGGCGTGTTGGGTCTTCCGGAGTTCCTTTTAAAAGATAAAGCACAGTAGGGGTATCTCCCATTTTGACTTTACCGCTTTTTAAGAGTGATATGTAATCACCCATTGAACCATGACCCCGAACATGAGTTTGCATAAAACTAAAATTACCGAGATCTCCTTCTTGATTCCCACCAAACCTAAGTCCATTAAAGCCATAGCTATCTTGAATCACCCAAAGATCCTTGTGATTCTCTTCAATATACTGATAGGAAGTTGGGTCCTGTTGTTCATTCCACCCAGACAGATATAGGACCCTAATATTCTTTTTAATTCTCGGTTCTGCTCTCAAGGCATAGGCCAAGTCCGTAGGACAGCCCCACACAAGAACGTAAAGAGGTCGTTTTTCCATATCAGGGCGTAAAGCACATTTGATAAGCCAGCGGGCACCTTCTGAAGGCTGTGGGTACGAGTAGGTCTTTTCCTTATCTGTGTAAGCAGGACCGTAAAAGTACGGTGTTTGAGCGCCTTGTTTTGTGATGGAACGCATATATTGCGGAGAGGGGTACTTAATTGAGTGTTTCTTTAGTGCAGGATAATCAGCCTCGTATAAATCCCAAACCGTATGGAGCTGGTCAATATTACCCGGACCTGGAGGCGAAGCAATCACCCCTTCAGTATCAAACATATCTGAATACACCATATAGTGCACGAAGGATTGGTAATCGTCATCATCAAAACCACCAACATCAGATGAAATGAGAGTTCTGTATCTATAGCCGTTAACAACACCTCTGGACATGTCTTTACCCCCATCGGCAAAGGTGATGTCGGTCATAGCAATGGCAATTGCTATGAATAAATAGATTGTTTTTCTAAATTCACGAGTCATATTCGATATCCTGCTAATATTGAGTTCAAAAAGTGATGAAATTATGACATTAGGCTATTGGCATAACCTAGAGTTCCGCATGCTATGATAAGTATAAAAACACTGACGCCCATCAATTTTAGCGGGCCAGTCGCTCCCTTCCATTCTCCGGCCTTTATGGCCCAAATATTACTGACAATCAAAGCCAATCCTAAAAACATTGGCCAGCCAACAACAGTCCCCAGTTTACCCATCAGTGATGCTCCTTGGCCATAAACACCAAGACCCAAAAACCATAGCAAACCAGAAAGCAAGCCCCATCCATAAGCCTTTTTTGAACCAGCGGCTTTATAGGTGTGCCATGTATTGTTCTTCACTAACATAAAAAGGATATATCCCGTATTGAGAGCTAAAGCGCCAATCAAAACCACTACCCACGCAGCAAAACTAGCATTGCGCGGAATGGCCCCGTATTCTACAGCATTGGCAGCCACAGGCAAGGCATAATCAAAGCCAACATTGATAAGTGAAGAGAGAACCCCACAGATAATAACGATAATAAGCCCCGTCATGGAAGATTTTTTCTCTGCCTCCTCCTTATTCTCTTCATTTTTGCTCATTAAATTATCTCTTTTGACTCCTGCTACTGCAGCAAAGCCAACACCGAGCAACATAATTCCAACACCTAGCATAACAAAGGGAAATGCTGGATTTGCAGTCGCGTTTTCCATTCTAAAAAAAGGAATTAAGGAGCCGATGCTACCTGAAAGCCCCATAACAACACCATAGGTAATGGAGACACCAACATACCCCACACTGATGCCAAACATCAACCCGCCAACTCCCCATAAGAAACCGTAAAGCATGGCATTATAGACTGCGCCTTTAGGAGCTGTCGCAATGACATCTGCTAAATCTGGAACTGTTAAAAAGGCACAGAGAAGAGGAACGATGACCATTCCAACGACTACGTATAGACTCCACCAAGCTTCATAGGCTAGGGGCTCGGTATATTTCATACCAACACCAAAGGAACCCAGAAATATTCCGGCAATAATAATAAGAAGAATTGAAAGTAACATATTAATCTCGATAGGTAATCTAGAAGAAAAATGGGAAATTTATAATGAAAACGAAAACAATAATAAGCTGATTATTGCTTAACTTCTGACTCAGGCCATTCAATAAGGATTTTTGTCTGCTTTGTAAAGACGAGGTCCTCACGCAAAGATGCCACTGATATCACTTTTTTGTTAATTTTGAGCTCACTCACACCAAGGCCCCTTATGTCTTTTGCGGGAACAACAACATCTGTATCTGCAGGTAACTCTAATATGCATTCCCCTTTTGACCTGATCACTTTGATTGGGCCTCGAGGAGTTGGCATTTCACCCTCAAATGATGAATAAGGAGAGGATAGAGTGTGCAGAGATATTTTTCTTAGCCCTGGAAGAATAGCTCTAATACCTGCGACATAACGACTCAGAATAATACTTGGGAAGGCATTTTCCCCTTGAGAAGTGCACCAAGTTCGGCCAACCCATTTTATATCGGCATCCGTATTACGACTACCTTTATCTTGGACATAGAGATTACTATGCTCCCAAAGCGAGCCGCCAATTTCCTTATCGTAAACCATATGGGTATATCGCCTTTTAAGGAAGTCAATCGTTTCCCTAATTCTACCCTGTGAAGCTAGAGCCTCACAAACCCAATAATTAAAAAGAGTTGACTCCTCCATCTTGTGACTTGAATGATTAAGAAGGATGGCATCGACAATTTTCTCAGCTTGCAATTCATTTGCCACTCCTGCAGCAATCGCTAAGGAATTTGAATGTTCCGAGAAGGAAAAGTCCTTTTTGCCTTTATTAAGATTATCAACGAATAAACCGTCTTTTTCTGACCAGAATGTCTTCAATGCCTCACGAATTTGCTGAGCTCTTTTCTGCCATTTCTGTGCTTTATTATTATAACCTAACCAATTCAAAGTTTGCGCGTGAGAGTCAAAGGTGAGAAGCTGCAGGGCATTGATGATAAAACTCTGCTCCCCTGGTTGTATCTTTGCCCAATCAATCCAGTAACTTGGAGGAAAATACAGTAGGTGGTCTTTCCTCTGCAATCGGTAAAGAAATTCAGCGCACCTTTCAGCGTTTTCTATCATACCATCTGCAGTCTCCTTCTCGCCTGTGTAAAGAAGGTAATCACGTAGGCCCAACATCCAGAAGTGATTGGCTTCAAAAATTCCGGGAACGTACTCTGATACGTTTTCGTAAACAAAATTTGGCGCCCACATGGGCATATGGCCATTAGGGAGTTGATCTTGTGCAGCCTGAAGCAAATATCGTCTTTGCAGATATGGATCAGCATAACTTGCGTAATTTCCAAGAGAAGCATAAAATGATGTTTGCACATATTGACGCCTCTCTTGAAAGTTATCTGTAAAAGCGTCTGTGGTTATGCCTTGCAAAGTCTTTTCAGTCGACTCAAATATATCTTTTACAAATGGCTCATTCTCCACACTGACCGCGCCTCGTTTGATAAAGGGATACTCTTCGACTCGCATACCGACATCATCTAGAACAAAGGGTTTATCTCCTCTAAAGGTCACAGACATGTATCGAAATGTTCTTATTTCCTGTGATTCCCACCGATCCTTTTTACCGGACAACAACATACAATCTGAAAAGTTGTCCATGATCAAACTGGGCTCAAATATGCCGTCAAGAAGATAGGGGACATAATTAATATCGATAATACTTTTCTTTTCTCCCTTAAGGGAAAGATAAGGGTAGCCATCTTGGACTTTTCCAAAATCAAAAATAATCGTCGTATGATATATAGGCTTTCTCTGTAACTTACTTACAGGGTAGGAATTTTCTACCCTTATAGGTGTTTTATCCTTAATAAATGACTTCACACCTTCTACTTTTGAATGCTTAATAGGACGTCTCGTATCTTGGATGGACCGCAAGAGACCATCATAAATCTTCTTCCCACCCCAAGTCGGGTATTTGGCATATTGTGGCGCTTCTTGAATTTTCAGTATGGAAATCGGTCTCTTTGTGAATTCCTTGAGGGGTGGCAAGTCACGAGCGATGAGGTCATACCAGGGTTTTTGTTTGGCATAAGGCACTTCAGGTTTAATTGGCCAATGTTTTGCTGATATATATGTTGGTGTTTGCCATTTGGAATCGTTAAAATCAAGCCTACACCACCAAGCAGGAAAGAGAGCCATATTATAAGCGCCAGAAAAATTAGCTGCGTTGATACCGCTGACCCATTCCGTACGTTTATCCCAGCTTCTATCAATTTGAACTTTCCAACTTTTATCGGAGACCATAATTGTCTCACCTTTTTCGTCATCAATCTGAACAAGTAATCCCGGAAGTTGTTTATTATAATAAGAACTCATCACTCCGTGATTGTGAACTTTAACAGAGACAAGGTTCTTGCCTGAGACGAGCAAGTCTTGTACATCTAATATATCAAAGGATTGATGATGTGAAGCACATCTAGCTGGGCCTCTTGTGACAAAAGAGCCATTGATCCAAAGCTGATAATGAGTTTGAGCACTGATATAAAGTCGGGCCAATGATTGACCGGAAAACTGAAATGTTTTCCGGGCCATCAAAGTCGTATTATCTTCAGGTGCACCAAGCCAAATCCATTTAGCATTCCACTCTTTAGGCGTCAAAGTGTCGGTTTCGGTAGAATAGTGATGAACTGCTTTATCACCATAGACCCATGCTGCTTGTAGCATAAGGAAGATTAAGATTATTAAGCAGTATTTTTTCATATGACTAGACTCAAATGTATAAATAGACAATTAACGATAAGCAAAATTAGTATTCTGATGGATTAAAATAGGCGCGTACTCGTTTTATTTGCTGATCTTTTATGGTAAAGACATTACAACCTTCGGCATATCCTTTTTCACCATTATGGCGTTCAAAGTTAAACCCAAATTCAACAACAACATCGTCACCCTTCTCAACAGTTCTCAGATCTTCAACCTTCATGGTGGCATAAGAACCCATGATAGTCTCGTAGAATTTTTTAATTTCTTGTTTACCTGACAAGTCATAACCTGGGGCTTTGAAGGTAGCATCTTCTGCATAATGATCAAGAACTCCTTGTAAATCACCACTGGTCTCATGTTTCCAATAGCTTAAAGCATGTTCTAGTCGCTCAGATTTTTTAATTTCATTCATTTTCGTATCTCCTCGTTCTAGAATTAATCCATTATGAAGCCACCGGTGGCATTCATGGTTTGCCCTGTCATGCAGGAACTATAAGTACTACTAAGAAAGAGAACCTGATTCGAAACTTCCTGTGGAGTAACAAAACGTTTCATGGGAGCAGCTGCTTCCCAGTCTTCTCTTATTTTTTTATGCTCAACACCTTCAATTTCCTGATGCATTTCCATCACTTGCTCAATGCGGTCACCTTCAATCGGACCAGGACAAACCGCATTCACTCGAATCTTGTCGTCAACAAGTTCATAAGCCAGGGTCTGAGTCATCCCGATAAGTGCCCATTTCGAGCAGACATAATCACCACGAATAGGCAACCCGCGTTTTCCACAGTTACTAGATATATTAACAATAGCTCCAGAGCCGTTTGCAATCAACAAGGGTATGCATTCTCTTGTGACCATCATGGGGCCTGTCAGGTTAACGTCCAGAGTTCTTTTCCACCCTTCAAGAGGCATGTCTTTGAATAATTGGTAGATTCCATTAATGGCTGCATTATTAACCAGCACATCAATTTTACCTTCCGCTTTCGCACTAACCTGTTTAATTGCATCAACGACTTCTTTCTCCTTCGTGATATCACATTGATAAAAGCTAGCCTTAGCTCCTAAGCCTTTTATATATTCTGCTGCAGCATCGGTGGGATTGATATCGATGATATGCAAAGTTGCACCACTTTTAGCATAAGCACTTGCTATCTGTAACCCTAGGCCTGCAGACCCTCCGGTGATAACGACGATTTTATCTTCGAATTCACGGGGGGTGAGTTGTAAATTTACTGTCATTTAAATACCTTTCCTAATTTAGTGATGTTCCGATGATGCCAGTGGGAAATTTTTCATATACTTTATAATCGTGAGCTGGCAGGAGAATGGCATCTTGATCTCTCAGCCAACGATAACCCTCCATAAGGTCATCGAGATTTGTTCGATAACCAAGAGGGATGTTTTTTTCAATATGTTCGTACAGATAGATAGCATCGCCAACTACGATAGCCTTGCCTTGATCGGTCTCAATGGAAACAACCATATGCCCAGGAGTATGTCCACCTGTATGGTTCATTGTTATTCCTTTGTCGTATTCAAATACATTATCCACAAGATTCACTCTATCAAAGGCTTCATTGGCCAGCCATTTGAGTTGCTCTTGAGGGAAACCACTGGCTGGACATTTGCACTCGTTTGCTGGGTCCATAACATACTCCCATTCTTTTTTATTAATATAAAATTGTGCCTTCTCGTATTTTGGCGCGTTATAATAATGATCGAAATGCAAATGAGTCACCAAAACCGTACTAATATCGGAATAGCCAATACCAAGTTTATTAAGATGATCTTCAGTATTCGATGACTTACCAAGATGATTCCAATTCTTTAAATCCTCTTCTGTATAAGTTTGGTCAATATTATCAATGCCAGTGTCGACCATAACCCACTCTTTGGGGGTTTGCACTAAATAACCTGTCATACAAATAATTTGCGGGTCATGAATGCCATAGGCGTGGTCGTATACTGTTGCACCGGGTGCAAACCAATCGCCATACTTTAATATGTGTATTTTATTCATAGGTCTTATAGGGATAATTCGCTTAAGTCTTGACTTACAGTATAATTCTCAAAAGCTTCTTCATTTATACTAATCCCCAAACCAGGAGCTTCAGGCACTTTAATCTTTCCATCTTTTGGCGCCAATGGTGTTGAAAGGAGATCAGTTCTCAGCGGATTTGGATTTGAATCGTACTCCAAAATCGGGGCATTGAAAGGCGCGCATTCTCTTGCCGTATAGGGAAAGGGGGGCAGTGTTGCTAAAAGTTGCACCCCTGCAGCAAGAGCTATTCCACTACCCCAAACATGAGGAATACATGTGACTCCATGTGCATTGGCAATAGTTGCAATTCTTTTGACTTCTCCTATACCTCCTGCGCAGCAGAGGTCTGGCTGGCATATATCCATAGCCTTATCTTTAAACCAGTTTACAAAGCCGTATCTCGTATATTCGCATTCTCCTCCAGCGATGGCAAATGGACTACTCTCTTTGAGTTCACGGTACCCACTTCTATCTTCTGGAACAACAGGTTCTTCGAACCAATAAACATCAAGTTCAGCCATTGGCTTAATCAACATTTTGGCCGTATGAACGTTATAAGCATGATTTGCATCTACAAAAAGCTGCCTGTCGGGTCCGATAATTTCCCTCACTCTTTGCATTCTCAAAATATCCTCACGCGGTGTCATAAGGCCTATTTTCATCTTCACGGCAGAAAATCCATCATTTACATAATTTTCTGCCTCGGATTTTAGGGATATGAGCTCCTCATCTAAACTTGGAATCTCTTTTCCCCTGTAATACAGACCTGTTGCATAACAAGTTAGTTCTTTTCTAAATGCACCACCGAGGAGTGAATATACTGGTTTGGATAGCTGTTTTCCAAGCAAATCCCATAAAGCAATATCAATAGCACTCATCGCCTCAATGGCAGGGCCTTTGCGAGCATAATCCCTGATTTTACAGTACATTTTATCCCATAAAACATCAATTTGGTCAAATGAGACACCCATGAGCATGGGCGCAAAAACTTTATGAACAACTGTCGAAACCTGTTCCCCAGGCCCGTATTGCCCACCTTCGCCTAGCCCTACGAGCCCCGAATCCGTTGTTATTTTAACAACAAGGCTTTTTCGATGCGAAAATGAGCACTGTGATGACCAAAATGTTAAGTCATCGAGTTCGCATTTCAGCAAGTAAGTTTCTATTTTTTGTATCTTCATGCTCATAATATATGATATCAGACATCTTATGTCAATAGCAAAAGGTAAAATGATGAAAAAATCTTAAAAACACCAAGTGCCTGTTACTGAGATTTGGTTGATTCTGTGAATATTTATTTACCCTATGGCCTGCACCACAATGAGTTCAACATTAGCACATGTCAGATTTCGATAATAACCTTTTCTTCGAACACAAACTCAATCATGAATTCCCTATAATTGAAAAATCATATCGTGAAGAAAGATTCGGGGCTCTCCCGACTCTATCAGCAGAAAAGTTATCTGATCATTACGATGAATTCCTATCTTTATGCTGGACGACCACTTTAGATTACACATCAATCGAAAAACTGATAGAAAAAAGCCATCCTCTCAATCAAGAACAACTGCTAAAAGCCCTTGATTATACATTAAATTGCTACGAAGTTGAAGCGGTTAATTGTATTATTATCGTCATTTTTTCTTGTGACTACCGCTTATCATCAGAGCATTTATCACGAGCTATGAAATTTTTAACTCCAGAAATTTCAACGTACGCTGTTCAAAAGTGCGATGGCAATGTGCTATCTGCCGTCTCAGAAGCAATCAACTCGAGGACAACCATGGCAGGAACAGCCTCATATGCATTACTCATAGCTATTTATGAGTGGAAAAATCGAGGGGGAGAAGGAGAGCTTCCTAATGAAGCAATAATGGCATATGCTGCTCTCGTACGTTCCTGCAGTAATGATCATCTCGAAGACCTCACTTTAAGATGCATTCCCACAATATGTTTTGATAAACGCTTGAATCTTATATGGAAGAATGACGAAGTAAGAAATTTAATCGAAGAGGTTTTTCATGATGGAAACCCTACTCTCGAGCTATTCTATGGCGTCAGCTTCGAGGAGTTACTTAGAAATTTAGGAGTTATCCCTAAGCATCTGAAAACTCAAAATAGAGTCCATGTCAAGAAAAGTGCTCAATGCCCTTGTGGGAGCAAGAAAAAATATGTAAAATGCTGCTATAAAACAGATCTAAACAAAACAACTCCGCGACCCGGAGAATCATTTGATCCTTTGACTACGATAGGTGCCCTAGAGCCTATATTCAAAAAAGCTTCTCTTCCTAATGAGTCCATTGAAACAAAATTTGAAGAAGCATGGATTGAATCATTATTAATGGATAATTG
>JADGBV010000449.1 GCA_015231345.1 Planctomycetota bacterium | reverse complement strand
TACATAAAAAACGATGAAAATAGACTTAGCCATTTCTAAATATCTGGATCTGATCAAGATCCAAGGGTGTACCTCTGATACCTTGGCGAATCAAAAGCTTAGAGTGAATCATTGCTTCGATTATCTGAAAACCTTGGGATTCTCGGAAGTTGAAGATGTGACGCTTAAAGAATTAAATGGGTATCAGGTTCACCTCTATTACTACATTACAAGATATGGTAAGCCAATGGCAATTGAAAGTCAGATTTCTTATTTAAGTGCTGTTCTTAGCTTCTATAAGACACTAACAAAGGCAAGAGTTCTCATCAATAATCCAGCCATTGATTTGGATTTTCCAAGGAGAGTCAAGAAATTACCAGCTCACAGCTATAGTAGTAATGATTTAAGGAAGATTTACTCAGGTATCGATACGGATAGCATTTATGGCTTCCAGTTTAGAACTATGTTGGAAGTTTTTAGTAGTACAGGCATTCGTTCTGGAGAATTATGCTCATTGCGATTAAAGAATTTAGAATTAGATGATGGTTTTGTTTTCATCAAAGAAGGAAAAGGACTCAAGGATAGACGCTTACCAATTGGAAAGACTGCGATAGCATATTTAAAAGGATTTCTAAATGATGTGAGAATCCATCTAGTTAAGCCAGTAACGGGAGATCATGTTTTTGTCACCAAATCTGGTAGGATGTTTGATCGTTACTCCATATCCAAAAAAATACCGAGTTTAGGAAAAAAGGTTAAATTTAAAAAGCCATTAAATTGCAAGGTTTTTCGGGTTACTGTTGCAACATCACTGCTTAGGGCGAATTGCTCACCAAGGGAAGTAATGGATATGCTTGGGCATTCAGATTTGGCAAGTTTAGAGTATTACCTAGCAATTGTAAAAAAAGACTTGAAGAAGACACATAAAAAGGCACTTGATAAGAAGTTACCGAAGACTGATGTAAGATATAGTGGATGATAATTCATTTAGTCGTTTAGATTTTGATGGTGCTATCGATGCGTTTGTCGATGATAGAAAAGCTAGAAACTACGCTCCTGATACAATTAAAATAAACAAAGACCATTTAGGTCGTTTTATAAAATTCCTGAAAAGAGTTGGAATTCCAGATATTCATTCCGTTGAATATCAACATATAATCGACTTCTACAAGACATTGGAGGAGCACAGAACGAAAGCGGGAAAACCCTACGCACAGAATACCAAAGATAAATACTTAATGGATGTGCGTTCATTTTTCAACTACTTAAAAAAGAAACAACTGATATTGCTAAATCCAGTTGATGCTCTCCCACCAATCAGATCAAGATCAAGTATTCCCTTAAATGCACTGACATTAGATGAGGCTCACGCTATTTTAGCACAACCGAAATTACATGTTCTCACAGAATTTAGAGATCTGTGCATTATGCACATTCTGTTATCTACGGGCATTCGCCCTAAATCACTTTGTTCGTTGACTATATATTCCTTGGATTTTCAAGATGGATTCTTGCGAGTGAACCAAGCAAAGTTTAATCAAGATTATGTGGTTCCACTAGGAACCGTTGCTACTGAGGTTTGCAGAGAATACCTACAGCGTGTCCGTATTGAATTAACTAAGAAGAATCCAGCAGAGAAAGCGTTATTCCTGACAAAGACAGGCAAACCATTACACCAGCGATCTTTGTATGGGATCGTAATTAAATATGTTAAGAGAGCAAAAATCTCAAGAGCAATATGCCCATATTCATTTCGTCGCTTCGTTGGCGTTGAAATGATCAGATCTGGAAAATGTTCTATTCTGCACATTCAGCAAATGCTAAACCACCAGAGTTTACGGCATGTTCATCTCTACACTAAAATGATGCCGATTGATCTAAAAAAGGCGCACGAAAAATTGCATCGAGAATCGAAAGAACCTAAAAAAGACCTAGATTTCAAGGGTTTTGAGGGTAATAAGCCTATATTTTTCAAGAAAAAGAAGGGCGATAAGTAAAAAGTCGAAGGCTGAATTGTGGCGGTAAAATAGGCTGATGCTCAAAACCACATTCAGATTCATTTCATTCTCGCTGGGAGATATTCGATAGTTCGATGCTCCTCGAAGCGGAATTGATGGATTTATCAGTTGTTGAGGCAGATTCTCGGCAATTAAATAAAGATGATTGTTTCTTTAATTGCACCTATGGCTCACCATTATCGGAGTCGGTTTTGGTGAAAGGGCAGTTTGAAAAAGGCTGTTTTGGGATATCGACATCTTCGTGTATATCTGTTAATGGCACAGGTGCGTTTGCACCTAACATCGTTGATGTGGATTTAGCTGTTGATGGAGATCGGGATGGAGATATTGATTTTGATAATGATGAGGATAAGAAATATTTGTTTTGGGTAAATAATGACCGCGATAGTCTAATAAGAAATTCTTTGGAGGAAAGAACTCTGGGTGACGTTGAATGGATTGAAGATGATGAACAGGGTGCATCTGATGCAGACGATGACTTTATTGGAAGAAGTGCTCGAGAAGGGGAAAGTAGTTGCAGAAGAGATCTAGAAGATTTTTCCAGATTGCATATTCAAAAAATACCTTCATATTTATTGGACGACAATGATGTGAGTTTCTATCTTCAATTTAAAAACATAACATTTATAGGAGAGAATTTGCCTGAAATTAATATTTTCAAGGCTGTGGATGACAGTTTGAGATATTTGGAATTTGCTACAGAAGGTGATTCTCAAATATTAGAAAGTAAAATTGCAACTGTTAGCACCGAAGAAATAGAGTTAGAAAAAAATTATCTCAGTTCAACTGAAACTACATGTTTTATTTTTGAGGGAAAGGAAGATGGTAAAGGATACCTAACTTTAATTGTTAAGAGAAATGATGTTTCTATATGCGAAAAAAGCATCAATATAGAGCTAAGAGATATTAAAACTTTTTATCGTCACTGGAAAGTTGGGGGGACTGGCGATGAAATTCCAGAAGTAGCAGACGAACAAAATGCTTCTAATTATGAGTATCAACCAGAAGAGGATAAGTTTGTTTTATATATTCATGGCTGGAATATGAGTGGGCAGTGGGTTAAGGAAGTGTGGACGGAAACAATGTTCAAAAGATTATGGTGGC
>JADGBV010000448.1 GCA_015231345.1 Planctomycetota bacterium | reverse complement strand
AGCGCCGAGGACGCGCGAGAAAATACTGAACCGAAGTGGTTCCGATTAGTTGGCGAATAAGCTCAGTCTTATCAACATAAAGACAGCCTTCTAGAATATATTTCTCGAAGGTTGAATTACTGGTGTTGATGGGTTTCATGACAGAAGCCCAAAATGGGCTGATGGAAGCAAAGGTAAGCTATCTAAAGGGTACCCATAAAGGGAGATGGTCAATATCAGGGAATGGAATCAGAGTCACCGTCACTTAAATAAGATCATACGAGATAAACAATTGAAGCTTCGACACCTCCCCAGATCGCAGCAGGGTTATTTTCTCAGGGTTTTTTGCAAAGAATCTCTCGTTGTTTTTGTGACCTGTCGCACTGATAATTGTCGGTACTTTAACTCTTGGCTCATTTGATCACACTTTTCATTCAAAACACCGATTGCTTCACGTGTATGGCGGTTCCTCTGAGCAGCAATACGATTATCGAGTGATGCAGCCTCATGTTCTTTTTGAAGAGAAACAATGCTCTCTTGGGCATCACGAATCTCTGGAAGCATTCCGTTAATTTTATCATCTTGCTTGCGAACAATATGACGTATGTCTCGCAACTGCTGAGTCGCTTTCTCTTTTTTAAGAAAGGAATCATGCTGCTTATTTCGAATTTGTGACATCCCAGAGCGTAAGCCCTCATTATCGTCACGTAAACCTTGAAGGGTCTCACGAAGCTTTGGCAGTGTCGCCATGCGCTTTTTTAAAACTCCGACCTCTTCTTCCAGATCGATATTACCACTCTCTTTATGACTGTTTTCTAGGCAGAGTTGTTTGGTATTGACGCGCAATTCCTCTCGCCTCTTTTCTGAACGCTCGAGCATTAATTCAGTATTGCGTAACTTCTCGCTTAGCTCATGACGCTCTGCTTCAACTTGGGGAATTTGTTCTTTTAGATGATCAGCTAGAACAGCTTTACTTTCATAGACTGATATTCGAGCTTCCATTTCTTTTCGGGATGAGCATAACTCGTTCAGTGAGGCTTTGCTGTTGCCGAGGTCTTTCTTTAAGGCTTCTTGTAAAGCATGAGCCTTCTCCATCTGAGCCTCTAAATGATGAAGTACATTGATAACTTCATCTTTATGATTTGTGCCATCATCTTCATCCGCAGCAAGCTGCTGGCCGTAGTTCTGCTCGTATTCCATCTCGTGTGCACGAAGTTGCAACTCGCATTTTTGACGCCTTAGGGCACGTAGGTCTGCAGGACGATCTTCACTTTGCGGCTTAGGAGTGGTTTTAAGCGCCTCTTGAAGCCACTGCGACTCCTGAGCGTATTCATCAACAGTGCGTCTGTCTTTACTACGTCTATCTGTGGAGTTATTATGTGCAGAAGGAATATCAAGCACACGCTTTCTGCGCATTCCTTTACGCCGGTCCTTGCGAAGAGTTCCTGTTGCCGCACGGTACATTTTCGATGATGGTGTCTGGATATCTGCGCTTATCATTGCTCATTTCCTAAATAATACATTTAGCGCCATTTTCCATGTGAATGTGAAATTGTCAAGGAGAATTTCACATTTCACAAATCTTGAGACAAATTAGGCGAAATCCAGAAAGATTTCCTTTAACTGCAAGTGAATTTTACTAGGCTCATATCTTTATTAGCCACTTTGATGCGTTAGCCCTGAATAAATCACTCAATCAAGAACGAAAATTCGCTTATAGGCACTAAGTACTTTCTTTTGAATTCTCCCTAAAACCAGCAAGAGATTATTGCAAAGGGAATCAAACATAACTTCATATCGTGTTTCGGGCACTGATGAGGACTTACGGCAATGCTCCGGAAGGTAAAAAGTAGCAACTAAGCTTATGAGCGATAAGAAGATCAAATAATAACTAGCTGCAGGTATTCCCCCATAGTTAACCACAAGCCAAGTTGATACTAAAGGAGCAGTACCTCCAAAAAGAGCAAGAGAAATATTGTAGCCAATAGCACTCCCACTAAAGCGAATATTGGCAGGAAATAGTTCTGACATCGTTGCTGGAATCGGGCCTAAGAAAAAGCTCATAAATATGGCGAAGACCAACTGACTGAATAGAGCTGAGAAAAAGGACCCCTGCTGCACTATTACAAAGAGCGGGTGCGCCACTAAAGCAATTCCCAGTGCACCAAACACTAATACTTTTTTACGACCCACTGCATCGGAAAGTTTTCCTGCAAAGGGGATCAACACCAACAAAAACAACATGGAAAGAGTATTACTCAGCATTGCATATTCTATAGGTGGAATATGCAACTCGGTCATCATGGTTGGCCACCAGACATAAAGCAGATAAAAGCCTCCCCCAGGAAGCATCACAAGAGCAACAAGGTGCAAAACGAGGCCTTTATTATTCTTGAAGACTTCGCCGAGAGGATGGCTTGCGAGCCCCTCTTTATTTTTCATCTCAGTAAAGGTTTCTGTTTCCTCAAGATTACTTCTCATCCAGAGACCAAAAAGGCCAATAAGAAGCCCCGCCATAAAAGGCAAACGCCATCCCCAATCATTAAGACTAAGGGGGTCCATGCAAAAATGGAGTATCATCACGACAAATGATCCAAGCATGATTCCTCCGAGCGAGCTGCATTCGGCCCAGCTGCCGTATTTGCCTTTTTTGCCTTCAGGAGCAATTTCTGTAAGAAAGGATATTGAACCAATCAACTCACCTCCTACAGAAAGCCCTTGTATCATGCGCATTAAAATGAGCAGAATAGGAGCCATAATACCCGCTTGATCCCATGTTGGCAAGATTCCTATAGCAAAGGTGGGAACAGCCATCAGTAATACCGACATCTGTAATGCTTGCTTTCGCCCAATTTTATCCCCCATGTGCCCAAAAAGAGCACCGCCTATGGGGCGCATAAAGTACGCTACAGCAAAAACGCCAAAGGCACTTATGAGTGAAGCCGTCTTGTTATTTAAGGGAAAAAAGCAGGTCCCTATTGTAGAGGCAAAATATCCGAATACGGCAAAGTCATACCATTCGAGCACATTCCCAATGACTGCTCCCAGAATATTTCTATTCTGAGCATTCAGCCCATCGATAATGGGAAGCGAACTATCTGTGCGTTTCATGGCGTCAGCTTACGCAAAACT
>JADGBV010000447.1 GCA_015231345.1 Planctomycetota bacterium | reverse complement strand
GAGAGCCTTGTTACGGGAACCATCGTAAAAGGTAAAATCACGGATAAACGAAATAATTTTTACATCGTTGATGTAGGCCTGAAATCAGAAGGAATTATTCCTATTGATGAATTTGGTGAAGAAGAACCTGAAACCAATGAAGATGGCACTTACGATGAAGATGAATTTTTAATTGAAGCTGTTGAAAACCGTAATGGTGAAATGGTTCTTTCCAAGAAAAAAGTTGCCCGTATTCGTGGCTGGGAAGAATTGGTTGCCACTAAAGAAGAAGGCGACGTTGTTATCGGAAGAGTTGTGCGCAAAATTAAAGGCGGACTTCTTGTAGATGTTGGCATCCCTGTCTTCCTTCCTGCTTCTCAGATTGATATTCGTCGTGCTCCTGATATTGCTGAATATGTTGGCACAGACATGGAGTGTAAAATCCTAAAAATTGATCACGAAAGAAAAAACATTGTTGTTTCCAGAAGAAAATTGATTGAAGAGGCACGTAACTCTCAAAAAGAAGTTCTTTTGCAAAACCTCAGCGATGGCCAAACTATCGAAGGTGTGGTTAAAAACATCACTGACTTTGGTGCTTTCATTGACCTAGGTGGTATTGACGGCCTACTTCATATCACAGATATGACTTGGTCTCGTATTTCTCACCCAAGTGAGATGCTTTCAATGAATGACCGCGTCCGTGTACGTGTTCTTTCTTTTGATAAGAAAAACGAGCGTATTTCTTTGAGTATGAAAGAGCTTCGTGATAGCCCATGGCAAGATATCGAAAATAAATACCCAATTAACAGCAAGCTCAAAGGCAAAGTTGTTAACATCATGCCTTATGGTGCTTTTGTTGAACTTGAAGAAGGAATCGAAGGCTTGGTGCACGTTTCTGAAATGTCTTGGACTAAAAAGATTCACCACCCATCAGAAGTTGTTGCCATTGGTGACGAAGTCGAAGTTATCGTCTTGGCAGTTAATAAAGACAAAGAAGAAATCAGCTTAGGTATGAAACAAGTTGAGCCTGATCCTTGGGGCGAAATGGGCAACCTCTACCCAGAGGGTTCTATTGTACACGGTAAAGTGCGCAATATGACTGCTTACGGTGCTTTTGTTGAACTTGAAGAAGGCATTGACGGCTTGCTTCACGTTTCTGACTTGTCTTGGACTCGCAGGGTACAACACCCATCGCAAATGCTTAAGAAAGATGATATCGTTAAGACTAAAGTTCTTAAAGTCGATTCTGACAAGAAACGTATCTCTCTTGGTCTAAAACAATTGGATGATGACCCTTGGTTCACTTCTATTCCAGCTAAGTACCAACAAGGTATGACTCTATCTGGAAAAGTTTCAAAAGTAACAAGTTTTGGTGCTTTTGTTGACTTGGGCGAAGAAGGACTTGAAGGTCTCTTGCATGTGTCTGAAATTCTTAAGCCTGACGGTCAAGAAAACAGCATAGCTCCTGAGAAATTCTTGAAAATTGGTCAAGAAATCACTGTGATGGTTCTTCATGTTGATATGGAAAAACGCCGTATCGGTTTGAGCCAAAGTGCTGTCTCAAAAGGCTTGCCAACTGAAGATTATTTGGAAAATCTCAGCAAACTAGAAGATGAAGCTGAGATCAAAATGACAACTCCAGTAGAAGAAGAGGACTAAGCCATTTTTTATGGCCACTGATTTAAATCAAACCCGTAAGGAGCTCAGTGAGCTTCTTACGGATTATTCTAAGGACAAGGTCGATAGCAAATCGGAAGAAGAAGTCCTACAGGAAGAGGCACAATATGCTGCCACAGGTTTAAAATCAGGAGTTATCGGTGACCGTATTAAAGCGGTTGAATTTTTGGAAATACTAGGAGATAATCCTTATGCTCAGGATTATCTCCTTTTAGCATTACACGACAAAGAAGGGAGTGTGGTGCAAAAAAGTGTTCATGCTTTAGGAAGAATCGCGGATAAAAGAGCTTTGCCAAAGTTGCAAGCTTTTATCGGTGAACAAAAATCGAAGCATATAACAACTGAAATTACACGGATCATAAGCCGCATAGATCGAACAGAATAAGTGGAATTCAGTCAGACTATTACCTGCCCTACAGAGCAGGATTTGATAGATGTGTCCCGTGAGTTTAGCACACACCTCAAACAAGGAGATGTCTGTTTGATGCACGGAGATGTTGGTGCGGGTAAAACCTTCTTTACAACAGCTGCTGTAGCTGCTTTAGGTGGAGATGCCAGGATAGTAGGTAGCCCAAGTTTTACCTTAGTCAATATATATCCCTTTCCCCAGGGCGAAATCTATCATGTTGATTTATACCGCCTTGATGGCCTGGTGGAGGAAGATGATGTCAGTCAAGAAGACTGGATGTGTCCCGAGCAAGGCATGAGCTTTATTGAATGGGCAGAAAGGCTTGAGGGCTGGAAACCTGAACAAGGTTATGCTTTATATTTTAATCATTTAAATCAGGGACGTTCCGTTAGAATAGAACCTTTACGCTAAGAGATTCTAAGGCGCTGAAATCTATTCTCAAGACAATACGACCATGGGTCGGTGGACTTGTGAGTCTTTTGTTAATTGCATATGTTGTGCATAAACTTCAAGAGGGCCACTTAAGTCATCTACTAGAGAAGCCCAGTCATATTATTTGTCTTGTACTTCTTCTCCCGTTAATTCCAGTCTTCAAGATACTTTCTTGGCATAGGTTAACTCAGGCTTTAGGCATTGCGCTCCCTTTAAGAAAAACCTTTAAGGCTTGTTTTTTGTCCATGGTCGGGCGCTATATTCCAGGTAAGGTCTTTTTTGTTGTAGGTCGTGTGACGCCTTATGGGCCCAATAAGCAATCTCTCTTGATGGCCTCCGGTGGGATGATTATTGAGTTTGCCATGGAGTTTTTGGCGGGCTTTCTCTTATTACTCATAGCACTTTTTTGCTTTGGTATAAGTCATGGGCTTAGCCAGACACTCGTGATAACTGCCATGGTAACATCTGTTTGCATTTTGGTTTTAGCTCACCCTTTTCTTTTGAATATATGCTTGAAATTTGCATTGAAGTTCATTAAAAAAGATCTACAGCCCCCGGTGTTGTCGTTTAAGGATATGATGTCCGTAGTGGCATTGATTATGGGACACTGGCTTGTTTA
>JADGBV010000446.1 GCA_015231345.1 Planctomycetota bacterium | reverse complement strand
GTTCCCAGGATTCATCAGAATCTATGTTGAGGGTGCTGATAATCCAGAAGAAATGCTCGATAGTCGTGATAAAATATTGCCTACTCTTGAAAAAGGGGAGTCCATAAACTCTAAAAATGTTGATGCAAAACAGCATTTCACAAAGCCTCCAGCGCGTTATACAGAAGCCTCGCTCGTTCGCAAAATGGAAGATGTTGGTATTGGTCGTCCCTCTACTTATGCTCCAACAATATCAACTGTTATTGCCAGGGGTTATGTTCAAGCAAAAGTGGTGGAGCAACACTAATCAATGGTATAATCATCATTCTACTCATAGCTTGCGCTATTGGTATATGGTTGCCTAAAGAGGAGAAGAGTGTGGCAAAGCCATGATTGTTAAATTGGGGCGTATGGGCAAATTTCTTTCATGCTCGGATTATCCTACATGTAAATTTGCCAAGCAATTAGGTGAATTGAGTGAAGAGCGTAAAGCTTTGATTGAAAAATACAAAGATCAAATTTGCCCAGATTGTAACTCCCCCATGACTGTGAAGGCTTCCCGCTACGGTGACTTCTTAGCTTGTTCGGCGTACCCAAAATGCAAAAAGGCACTTCCTATTGTTAAGTCTTCTGGAGTGACATGTCCTGTTTGCACCAAAGAAGAATTGGTCGAGAAAAAGGGACGCGCTCGCGGCCGAATATTCTGGGGCTGTAATGGTTACCCTGATTGCGACTATATAAGTAATAGTAAGCCTGTCAAAAATGGTGAAGACCCCAAGAAAGGTTTTTATATCGAGAAAAAAGGTGAAGTGACCTTTTTTGAATTTGACCTAGAAAAACACGAAGAACAGAAACGCAAAGCTCAAGAGAGAAAAGAGAAAATAGCTCAAAAAGAAAAAGAAAAAGAGAAAGCCTAATATTGGTTCGCGTTTGAAGCATAAGATCTACCAAATCTTATTAATAGTCTTGCGTGGCTTTGCCATGGGGAGCGCAGATGTTGTTCCAGGGGTAAGTGGTGGAACCGTTGCTTTAGTCACGGGAATTTACGATCGTTTAGTTTATTCGATTCATAGTTTTATTAAGGCTTGCCCTAAGCTTTTAACGCCTAATTGTAAGAAAGCTGTTCCCGAATTACAATTATCCTTTTTGATCCCTCTGGCTTGTGGTATGGGGACTGCAATTTTGACTTTATCTAAAGTCATTACCGATTGCTTACATCATTACCCTCAGCAAACTTGGGCTTTATTTTTAGGCCTGATGTTAGGAAGTGTGGTCATAGTTTCACGAATGATAAAAGAAATGAATACATACTACATGGGCTTAATTATCTTAGCTGCCATGTCAGCTTACCTCATCACCATTAGCACTCCTTTTGAAACACCTACAGAAGTCAGTTACTTTTTCTTTGCAGGTATGATAGCAATTGTAGCTATGATTCTCCCTGGAGTTTCGGGCTCATTTTTGTTGCTCATTATGGGAAAATATGAACAAATAATCCAGGCGATTAATGACCTTCGTTCGGGATTATGGAGCGAGTCTTTATCAGCTCTAGTCCCTTTTGCATGTGGCTGCCTTGTTGGTATAGGCCTCTTTAGTACATTCCTTAATTACATGCTGAAGCACTTCAGAGCCATGACCATGAGTATTTTACTGGGCCTGATGTTAGGGTCACTTCATAAATTATGGCCATTTCGCACTGTGCTACTTAAATATGATCTAGGCCTGGACCATAAAGTTCGAGTCATCAAAGACACTATGGATTGGCCAGACTTTTCTGTAAACACGACTTGGTATGCCTTTGCTTTTATGTTGCTGGGCCTTATTCTTGTACTTGGCGTTGAAAAGCTAGCAGGAAAAGATTTAGCGTCAGACTAGTTTTTTTTGAGCCGAATGGTAGAGAGTAACACTTAATAATCAGGTTTGGAGAAGTGTAAGAGGGGCCGGATTCTCTCCGGTCCCTCCGATTTATACTGTTGTTCTGTATAATGACAGTTCAGAAAACAACTTATTTATTGGCCTGAGTATAGCCCATAACTTCGCGAACGACATTATCCCTGACTTGGTTATCAGATGCGCCCATTGACCATCCGCCAGCCCAAGCATTTCCTTTTGACGAAAACTGTGGATTGGCAATGACTTGGCCTGTAGAACTATCACGATAAGTGACCTTTAAAATGATATCCGAATTTCCAGCCATAGCTCCTACCCAAAAGCGGGCTGCGCCAGAAATAATACGAATGTTTTCGATATGAGGCTCTACCTGTAAGGTGCGCTGCGCAGATTTAGAATAAGATTGATTTTCTTTGAGACTTATTGCTTTTGGAAACATCATTCGGAATTGGTCTTGCATCATTGAGTCAATGGTTGCAGCAGATTTTTTATTGGCTTTATTATTTGCATGCTCTTTAGCGATAGTGGTTGGTTTTAATTCAACTCTCTTGAAATTTCCAAATTTCACGCTAGATGGATTAGCGACAAGGGCTTTCTGTACTTTCTTTGCCTTTTTCTCAGTAGAACTACATCCACTAGTCAGGAGCAAGCATAGACTTGCCAAAATACATGTGACCGATATTTTTATAATACTTTTACTCATAAGGGAGTACTCCAAATTAATAAAAGAAATAGTTATATTAGCTTAAATCACCTATCAAGCTAGACTTTATAAATATCGAGAATTACAGGTTTGTTTCTTCTAATGCTTGAAGAATTAACTGACGATCTACTTCCCGGGGCAGTTCCTTTTTGAGAGCCATTTGATAAAGGTCTCCAGCTACATTTTGCTGGCCTCTGGCTTGATACCATTGACCTGCTAAATAGTATGGCTGATAAAATTCAGGGTTTAATAATAAGTACTTTTGGATTCGAGATTCGTCAAAGAATTGATCTCTAATATTGATTTTTCCTTGCTGTAAGTTTTTTAAACTCAGCTGCAATTCTCTCGTTTCATTTTTGTATTTCTTGAAGTTAAGGTATTCATCAGAATTGAGAAAGCTATCTTGTTTAATGGTTAACTCTTGCGTGTGTATCTCTTTTGAAATATCGATCTTTTTAGAGAAGATATTGGCTAAATCGTAACAGACCATTTTTCCCATTTGATAATGGTCTGTGGATAGCCAAATGCGAAGCTTGGCAGGTTGAA
>JADGBV010000445.1 GCA_015231345.1 Planctomycetota bacterium | reverse complement strand
ATGGATGAGTTTATAAAAAATGACCCTAAAGGCGATAAACTTAAAAAATTCTATTATCAACTACAGGAACGTTTTAAAGACATCCAAGATGACATTCTAGGCCATGTGCACAATACTGGATCAGCAATTATGGTGATGATTGAGCAACTGAACAAACAAAGCTCCACCTTACAAAAGTCCTCAGTTGGTCACCCTGATGAGTCATTTCCTCCAGAGGAATTGGTTAATGAAGTTACAGAACAACTCAACGACCTCATGACTCACCATAACACTCAAATCAATCATAAGCTAGAGGCTCACAACCCCATCTTATGCTGCCGGTATAAATTGAAATACGTTATTTTTTGCATCGTTAAAAATGCCATTGAAGCAATGCAAAACGTCCCCTCCCATAACAGAAAAGTGGACATTCGAAGTGAAAGAACTTCAGAACATACGATAATCTCTATTAAAGATAGGGGAAAGGGCATGAGTGACATTGAACTCAAAGACATCTTTGTGCAGAAAGATCAATGGAATAGCCTGCATCAGTGCGCCAACTATATGGTCGAGCTCAAGGGGCGCATATGGGCCGAGGCAAATTCCGATGGGCCTGGTTGCACTTTCTTCATTACTTTAAGGATATAAGCCCGACCTCCATTCAATCGTCAGCAACCATAACACTCTGGTGCTCGAATTAAGTGGACTACGAAAGCAGATTGTGCGCAACAGTCTTTTTAGTTCTAGTGACTGCCAGGCTGCCCTGGGAGGTGAGAAGCCTTAGGCAAAACAGAGGGCACGAGACCAAGAGTGACTAGAAAAAGTATGGTCGCCAGGGTTATCAGAAAAAAAAGAGCGTCATAGTTATACAGGTCGCAACCAAAAAGGCTCCATTGATCAGCGAAAACACCAATACTAACCAGTTTTGCTGAAAACAAAGCTGAAAGAGCAATGCCAATTTGAGAAAAGGTGCCTAGCAGTGAAATAGCCAGAGCCTGATTCTTAATTGGAGCCAAGACCATGGTCTCTGAGGTCAGAGCAATACCAGCTGCTGCGGCGACGAGACCCCAGGCGGCATTTATGAGACCAAAGTTGTAGATTGAATCGAATGGCAGGAAGGCTCTTAAAATGACAAGTGTAAGAATGATGGCATAACTTAAGTGAGCAAGGATCAAAACTGGTTTACAACCAAAACGGTCGACCAAACGCCCCCCAAAATAAAAACCTGCTATAGAGCCCATCGACATACAAATACCCATACTGATTAAATTCGAATCACTAAAGCCAAGGTGCTCTTTTTCAAGAAGGCCTATTAACCAGGGAAAAGATCCCGTGCATAGCGCAATAAAAAGCAGATAAACGCCAAATGCTAGGTACTCTGGCAAGCTAATTAACCAAGATAGGACCTTAAGTATTGGCTCTTTCTTGGTCTGCTTCTCTGTAATATCTGGGATCTTTTTATATAAGAGTAGGTGGATAATAAGAGCGAAAAATAGACCTAAAACAACAGCCTGATAGGTATTTATGCTGTTCCCTCTTTTTAATAGAGCTGTAATAGCAAAACCAACAATTACCCCTACCACTTGCCATGACACCCTCAGTTTGGCAAAAAACCAGCCTCGTTCTTCTTTGGCAATGAGGGGCCTGAGCAAAGCAAACCAACCAGAGCCAGTTGAAGCCATGGAAAGGCCATGTAGGCAAAGAGTAAAGAATAACCCCCAAAAAGTAATACTCTGGGGCAAAAAAGAGCAAAGCCAAAACAGAAAGAAACTAAGTATGCTACCGACAATGCCAATCACGCCCATTTGTTTAATACCCAAATAATCGCCAAGATAGGCAAGAGGGATTGAGCAAATAGCGGCGATAGTTGTGGGAATCCCTAATAAAAGCAAAACTTGGTCGCCAGCTAAGCCTAGCTTGCTCATATAAGCGAGCATAAAGCCATTGTAGTAACAAAGATAAGGCAAAAGGCCAAAACACTGAGTAAAAATGATGACTCTTTGCCCTTTTTTCTGTATTACTCTAAGTTCGTCCATTTCCAGATTCTGTATTGTACAATCGTATTCTACAATCAAATTAATTAAGTCACACTTACCCGACTTGCAAGCTTTTTCTTAATGAGCTTGACAGCTTAAATTCTCAAGAAAATCCATGCTCTCATGACATGGAGAAAGTATGTTCAGAAAAGAAATTAAAGTAATGGATTGCACCGTCAGAGATGGCGGCCTTATGAACAATTGGCAATTTGATGACGATTTCGTCCGCTCAGTTTACCAAGCTTGTGTAGCTGGTGGTGTTGATTATATGGAAATTGGCTACCGTAGTAGTGAATCAGCCTATTCACGTGACGAAGTTGGTCCGTGGAAATTCTGTGATAATAAAGACCTTGAAAGAATTGTTGGTGCCAACGACACCGAACTCAAGCTCTCAGCCATGGCTGATATTGGCCGTATCGCTCTGGAAGATATTCCTCAGGCCAGCAACAGCCTTATCGACATGATGAGAGTTGCTTGCTACACTCACCAAGTGGATAAAGGAATCGCTCTAGCAGAACACTGCCTAGAAAAAGGCTATGAAGTCACTCTAAATATTATGGCTGTATCCACAGTTATGGAGAGAGATTTAGATGAAGCACTTGAAGATATTGCTAAAACCAATATTCCTATTGTCTATCTAGTTGATAGCTTCGGCAGCATGTACTGTGAGCAAATTCAAAGCCTCATGAAAAAATATACGGCAAAAATGCCAGGGAAAACCATTGGTTACCATGGACACAACAATATGCAGCTCGCTTTTGCTAACACCATTGAAACCATTATTCAGGGAGCCAATTTTCTTGATGGTTCTATTTTAGGTGTGGGACGTGGCGCAGGAAACTGCCCAACAGAGCTGCTGCTTTCTTTCTTAAAAAACCCAAAATACAAAATGCGCCCCATTTTGGATGTGATTCAAAATAAATTAGTTCCACTCCAGCAAGAGATCGATTGGGGCTACCACATGCCTTATATGCTTGTAGGGTCCATGAATGAGCACCCTCGCAGTGCGATGAAATGGATGAACTCTGAGCAAAAAGACGATACCGTAGCCTTCTACGATAGCTTGATGGAAGATAGAGCTACTTTAGAGTAGACGATTCAGACTCTGGCTATGCCAATGGCATAGCCAGAGTAG
>JADGBV010000444.1 GCA_015231345.1 Planctomycetota bacterium | reverse complement strand
TGCCATGCTCTTTTCTGTTCCTTTGGCAATTTTGGCAGCCCTTTTTACCAGTGTGTTTGCTGATTCTCGCACCAAAAATATTGTTAAGCCAACGGTTGAGATGATGAGTGCTGTTCCTTCGGTTGTTGTTGGCTTCTTGGGGGCTTTGTGGCTTGCGCCGATTATTGACAGTAACCTTCTGGCTACATTTATTTATGTTCCTTTAGTGGCGGTCTTGATTGCTATTTTAGCTGTATTGATGGGCGGGGAATTTTTAAGTTCTCTTATCAAACGCATCCCTTCATTGCCTATAGTATTGGCTATGCTTATGCTTATCTTGGGTGTTTTCCTGGCTCAATTTATGGCATACGGTATTGAGGCGGCATTTTTTCAAGAAGGTTTTAAGTCTTGGTTTGTTTCTTCTTTGGATGGGGATTACGATATGCGTAACTCCTTGATTATTGGAATTGCTTTAGGTTTTGCTGTTATTCCTATTATTTATACCATAAGTGAGGATGCTTTTAGTAGTGTGCCCAGAGGTTTAACATCTGCCTCATTGGCTTTAGGAGCCACTCCATGGCAGACGGCTTGGCGAATTATTCTCCCTTCTGCGAGTCCTGGGGTATTTGCTGCCATTAGTTTGGGTTTGGGCCGAGCCGTCGGCGAGACAATGATTGTTTTGATGGCAACGGGTAACACTCCTATCATGGACGTTAATCTTTTTGAAGGTTTTCGAGCCTTGTCAGCTAATATTGCCGTGGAAATACCAGAGGCGCCTCAGGGAGGGACTTTATATAGAGTGCTCTTTTTGTCTGCTGGTGTGCTTTTAATTTTTACATCTGTTCTCAATACTCTCAGTGAATACGTGCGTCAGAGTTTGGCTAAGAAATTTTCAAGATTTTAATCATGAATAGCGATAGAATTTGTATCACCCTATCAACAGCAGCTCTAGGAGCTGTATTGATGATGTTTATTCTTTTGGTTGGCGTTGTGGTACTGAATGGTATCGGTGCTTTGTGGCCAAAAGATATCGCTTTGGTGGAGCTTCAAAACGGCGAAAAGCATCTCGGCGAGATCCTCGAAGATGAGAAATCTAAGGCTTACCCTGATGCACAGCGAATGAAAATGAAAATCGGTAACCGTGATTTTGGTGCTTTGGATTTTCGTTGGTTTGAAATGGCCGAAGTGGTGAATGTAAGTTATCCTGAAGCAGCTGTTTGTATAGAAAGGTTGGAGTATGGTAATTTTTACACAATGAATTATAAGGATAGCCACGAGCATGTTTATTTAGAAAGTGCCATGGGCCAAAAGAAGCAAATTGACAAAGAAGAGCTGGTTCGTTATTATCAGCCTAATGCCATGAATGTATTTTCGAAATTATTTCATTACGCCTCGAAGTGCATAGAGCTTCTATGGGATAACCCTAGAGAGGCAAATACGGAAGGGGGTCTTTTCCCTTCTATCTTCGGCACCATATTGTTGATTTTCATTATGAGTATTGCTTCTTTTCCCTTTGGAGTGATTGCTGGAGTTTATTTGAAAGAATACGCTAAAGATGGCCCCGTGCTTCGTATCGTCCATATCGCTGTGAATAATTTAGCGGGAATCCCCTCTATTGTTTTTGGTATTTTTGGCTTGGGCTTTTTTGTTTACGGAGTCGGTGGCGGAATCGATAGTCTTTTCTTTGCCGATAGCTTGCCCCAACCAACTTTTGGTACGGGTGGTTTATTGTGGGCATCGCTTACTCTAGGCCTGCTTACGGTGCCAGTTGTTATCGTTTCCACTGAAGAAGCTTTGGCAACCATACCGAAAGGAATTCGTGAAAGCTCACTATCGTTGGGCGCCAGCCCTTTTCAGACCTTAGTTCGTGTGCTAATGCCCATGGCGTCTCCGGGTATTATGACCGGTTTTATTTTAGCCATGAGTCGAGCTGCTGGTGAGGTGGCTCCTTTGATGCTGACTGGTGTGGTGAAACTTGCCCCTTCTTTGGCTATGGATGGCGAGTTCCCCTTTTTGCATTTAGACAGGAAATTTATGCACCTTGGCTTCCATATTTTCGATATGGGCTTTCAGTCTCCCAATGTTGAGGCGGCCAAGCCCATGGTTTACGTAACAACGCTCTTGTTGCTCTTTATTGTTGTTGCTATGAGTAGTGTGGCCATCAGCCTGCGTTCGCGTATGCAAAAGCGCTATACATCGTCGCATATTTAAAATCAATAATTCTTCCGATTCTTGTGTCCAATTTTTTGAAAGGTTCTTGCGCTCTTTTGGGTCCTTTCATACTTGAATGTAGTCATTAATCGAAATCTAATAATTCAGCTTTTATGAGAAGCCTATTAGAATCCTAACGATCTAATGAAAAACTAATATTTAGCAAACAATTATCGAATTTTAATCTATTATAATATTCACTTAACTCTAACACTAGGAGAATTTTATGTTGCGCGGTTTTAAGATTGCGGTTGCGGGCTTGATTGGACTTGCCCCTTTATACCAAGCCATGGCAGGTGGTATCACCTATAAAGATGGCGATAAATATGTGAAACTTGGTGGTCGTATCCAGGTTCAATACATGAGTGTTGATGAAGATGGCGATACTACTGATGAATTAAAGCTTCGACGTGTTAGGCCTTATATTGAAGGAAGCCTTCATAAAGACTGGAAAGGAAAATTTCAGTGGGATATGGGTAAAGGCAAAACTGTTCTTCAGGATATTTACATGCAGTACAAAGGTATTGCTGACACAAAAATTACCGTTGGTAATGCAGAGCTTATTTTCTCTAGGGAATTTTTGACTTCTAACAAATATCAACACTTTGGCGTAGAGCGTGAATTTGTCGGCGATAGCAGCTACGGTTCTCCTCACAGGCAAACAGGTATTCATGCTTCAGGAACAAGAATGGAAGGAAAATTCCTATGGGGTGTTGCTGGAACAATTGCTTCTTTTGACCCTGATAACTCTAAAATCGATTTTGAAGCTACTACTCAAATTGATAAAGGTGATGACTGGCAAGATGGTTTTATGTTTGCAGCTCGTTTGGGCTGGCACCCTCTTGGCGCCATTAAGTATGCTGAGGGAAGTTTTAAAAATGAAAGAAAAGCAGGTATTGAAATCGCTGCTTACACTTGGAGTAATGATGGAGACCAAGAAGACGAAGGCGACGGCGTAAAATACTTAGC
>JADGBV010000443.1 GCA_015231345.1 Planctomycetota bacterium | reverse complement strand
TTCTGAGAGAATGGGGAGGTCTTTGGGGATGCCGGGGACGACATCTTTGCTCAAGCGGTACGGTCCAGTGTTATCCCAGAAACCAAAACTTTGTTGGTAGCGTCCCGTAAGAAATCCGGCGCGAGAAGGTGCACATACGGGGCATGTTACATAGCCATCGGTGAAGATAACCCCTTGTTTGGCAATAGAGTCGATATGGGGAGTAAGGACATCGCCTTTCTGATAGCCAACATCACCATAGCCCAGGTCGTCAGCGACGATAAGAAGGAAATTTGGTTTCTTTTTTCCTTCAGCGCTAAGACTTAAAGTTATGCTGATAAGTAGTGTTATGGCAAGGGTGCTAAGCTTCAAGATGTTTGTATGCATATGTTTATTAAAATTTACCGAAAGGTTACATGGCGATTAGATCTTATTTATTATAAAGCATAATCATCAAAGTTCAAGGGTGTTATTGTTTGTATAAATTCCTATAGTGGCAAATAAGAGCCTATAGGAATTTATAGCACTTGGGTCTATGCTTCTCTTACGCCAAGTTTGATTTCAATTTCTTCAAGCGGAACTTGTTTGGTTTCTGGGACCATTGCTTTCACCCAAATGAGTTGAAGAATCATCATGAAGCAGAAGAATCCAAATATGATAGCGGGAGCAAGGCTGTCTGCCATAATGGGAAAGACGAGGGTTAGTGATGCAGCAAAAAACCAGTGAGTAAAACTACCAAGGGCCTGTCCGACTGCACGGTGAGCATTGGGGAATATTTCGCTGATAAAGACCCAAATAACTGCTCCTTGTCCTACTGCATGAGCTGCGATGAATGCAAAGATGCAAAAGGGAACGATGGCGTAATACTCAATTGAAAAGGCGTATGAGCATAAGCCGAGAGAGATAATATACCCGAACGACCCTATGTAGAGGAGGGTTCTTCGCCCAAAAGTATCGATTAAATATAAGCCTACAAAGGTAAATATAAGGTTTGTGATTCCAATGCCCACCGATTGAAGTAGGGCGGCGCTCTCTTCAAGTCCGGTCCACTGGAAAATACGTGGTGCGAAATACAGAATAGCATTGATTCCCGATAGTTGATTGAAAAAAGCAATAAGAAAAGCGAGGATGATGGGCAGTTTTAGGCGGCTGGTGAAGAAGGGCTTTTTGGCAGAAGGGGAAGAAGTTTCTGTTGAGGCGGCGATGGAATTTACGAGGTCCTGAATCTCTGTATCGGTCATGTCCGGGTAGATGCTTCTACAAATCGCAGCAGCTTCTTCTTGACGATCTTCATGA
The DNA here is from genome assembly GCA_015231345.1 of Planctomycetota bacterium. Classification (GTDB taxonomy): domain Bacteria; phylum Planctomycetota; class JADGBV01; order JADGBV01; family JADGBV01; genus JADGBV01. Next base: position 1,919 of record JADGBV010000443.1, on the reverse strand, counting down.
ATAATGAGCCAGCGAGGGCTTTCTGAAATGCAAAAGCACATGAATCCATACACGATAGCAGGGAGAGCTTCGATTCCTAGCATCCACCTCCAGGCAACGTCTTCAGGAAATATACGCCCAATGAAATAATTCGAAACAAAAGCTATAAGAATACCGAAGACAATATTGAATTGGAACATGCCAGCAAGGCGTCCCCTCATATTGGCTGGTGAAATTTCAGATATATAAAGTGGCGCAGCAATGGTGGCTACCCCAATACCGACACCTCCAATAAAGCGGGCAACCATGAATGAATATGGGTCTTGAGCAATGGCTGAGCCTATGGCAGAGACAAAATAGAGAAGGCCAATGGAGATAAGCGTTTTCTTTCGTCCAAAGCGCTCACAGGGAATACTGCCCATGAGAGATCCAAGTACAGTGCCCCATAAAGCCATACTCAGGCAGAGGCCATGCATGCTTGAACTCAGTTCCCATAATTCACGAATTCTTTGTTCTGCGCCTGAAATGACAACAGTATCAAAGCCAAAGAGAAACCCAGCCAGGGCTGAAGTGATTGACCAGGTAATAAGACGTGGGTTTTTCATGATGGTACCTTCTTAAGCTGTAAATATCATAAAAGTATAGAAAATGCGTGATTTGTATTGTATATTTATATATCATTTTATTTACATATTTAGTGGAGTCAATAGTCTTTTTGAAAAATCGTTCTTTTTTTTAATCCTTGTTGATTAGCATCTAACCCCTTTTACTCTATGTAATTTCGCATTCTATAGTCATAAAATCAATCACTTAAAAAATAATATTATTGTCAATTAGTTGACATTTAATGAACAATAGATAGTATATTTGTGTTGTTAATGTTATGAGGTCAATGATGAAATTTGCCGGAATAGGAGAATTGCTTTGGGATATGGACGTAAAAAGCGGAACACGCCACCTGGGAGGTGCTCCGGGAAATGTTGCTGTTCACTGCCATTCTCATGGAGCAGAAAGCCATGTTATCAGTAAGCTTGGAAATGATCCCCTGGGCAACGAAGCTGAAGAAAATATTCGAGAACATGGTGTAAATACCGAATTCCTCCAAAAGACTGACGATTTCCCCACAGGCGTTGTTGAAATCAAAGTGGGTGAGAGAGGAATTCCCGAGTACGAAATAAAAGAAAATGCAGCATGGGATCATATTTCCTATTCACCTGAAATAAATGCATTTGCAGGTGATCTCGATGCTGTGTGTTTTGGTTCTCTTGCTCAGCGACACGAGCATTCCCGGGCATCAATTCAGTCCTTTTTGAAGGCAACACCTCCATCATGCCTTAAGGTTTTTGATATTAATCTTCGCCTCAACTATTACACTGAAGAGACCATTCTACAGTCTCTTGAGCTCGCAAATGCGCTCAAAATCAACGATGAAGAATTGCCTATTGTCGCAAGCATTTCAGGTCTTAGAGGATCCGATGAAGATGTATTACGTTCACTCTTTGAAATGTATTCGTTGCGCCTCGGTATTCTTACCTACGGTCCCAAAGGGGCATTTCTCATGGATGAGAATGATTCAAATTTCTCTCCCGCAGGTTTCGCCCCGCATATTGAAAGCACTGTAGGAGCAGGAGACTCATATACAGCTACAACTATAATGGATTTTTTAAATGGTAAGTCTCTTTCAGAAATAAATAAACATGCTAACGATGTCGCTTCATATGTCTGCACAAAAAAAAGCGCCACTCCTTCTTTGCCTGATGAACTGAAGTGTCGTTAGGAACTGAAGAGTCAATATACTAGCCCAATAATGACCACGAGATACTGATTAAAGTGATAAAGTTCCTCATATACTTTCTTCTTTAATTGTTCTTAGTTCTTGATTTTAATACCATTAGTACTATAAAAGCACCAGTTTTAAAGGATATACCATGATGTCTAAA
>JADGBV010000442.1 GCA_015231345.1 Planctomycetota bacterium | reverse complement strand
ACCCGCATAGGTGGCTTAAAGCTAGGCCTGCATGGCCCTAAGAAGAGCCTCTGGTTCTCTTTCTGCAATTTTTAAAACTGTGACAGCAGCTCCTTCTGGAGCTCGTCTTCCTTGCTCCCAGTTTCTTAACGTCCAAACAGACACGCCAAGTAGTTGAGCAAACCTTTCTTGTGTGATCTTCAGTTTGCCTCGAATGCCTTTAACATCACTCTTAGCAATGACTGTTCTCTTGTAAGCCTCTTTCTTTCCTTGAGCTATTTCGATGTGCTCTTCACAGCTGTTCACGAACTCTTTGAATAAATCATCATCCATCGTAAGCCTCCTCCAATTTTTTAACAATGCTATTAAGATACTGATCTTGGTCATGGGTAAGGTTGTCTTGTTCGTTTTTTGCGAAAATGAATAACATGTGAACAAAACTTTCATTACGAGAATGCCAATATATTATTCGGCACCCACCTCGCTTACCATGTCCTTTTGCAGCAAATCTCCGCTTATAAGTTTTCTTTTTAATTTCATCCCCCATTTTAAGTTCATCTACAATTTCTTGTTGAATCTCTTTGTACTTCGAAAAGCCGATAAGTTTTTCAACCCTTTTCGTAAATACCTTTGATTCGATGAACTCCATTGGATGATTGTAGGTTAATGGCCCACTGTGTCAATGACCCACTATGTCAATGACCTACTGTTTTTAATGGTAGGTAAAGCCGCTCACGATAAAGAACGTTATCGTGAACGCTTGGAATTCTTTAAAAACGTGGTTTAACGAATTAAACTGAATAAAAAAGACGCGTAAAAACAGTGGGTTTTACGGGTCAAAAGTGCCTATTGAAAAGGATGGCTTATAGTGTGGCTAAGCGTTTCAAAACCAGCGCATCAAACCTGTATGGGTGGTTATCTGCCTCAAAAGTATAGGGATAAAGGTGTTCCTTTTTGAGACAAGTGGTAGACGAAAACCTTAATATGCATATAATTATATGTATATGGAATACGAGTGGGGTGAAGGTAAAAATGAGGCTAATATTAAGAATCATGGCCTCGACTTTCTAGATGCGGTCAAGGTCCTTGAGTATGGAGAAGTGCTGGGCTCTTTCCAAGATACCAGGATGGATTACGGGGAAGAGAGATTCTTACTTATCAGTGGTTTGTACGGAGAGGTGTACGTTATCGTTTACACATACATAGAAGAAAATATGAGATTAATATCGTTTCGTAGGGCAACTAAAAGGGAGGCTAGAAGATATGGATAAAACTGTTAGACATTCAGCTAAGAGTGCTCTAAAAGCTATTGTTGAAGGCAAAAGCCGTACCGATTGGGAAAGAGTAAAGGCAATGAAGGACGAAGATATCGATTTGTCTAATTCTCCCGAGTTGGATGACGAATTCTTCAAAAATGCAAAGAGAGTGGACCCACCTATAAAAAAGAAACGAGTCACCACATATATTGATGAAACAACCTTGGAATGGTTCAAGAATGCAGCTCAGGGTCGTGGGTACCAAACGATGATTAACCAAGTGTTACACGAATACGTTGATGCTCAAGAGAGGAACTCCAAAGCTATCTGATTTCCTGAGAAACAATTCACGAAAACGATTATTTTCGTGAACTTATTAAATGAAGATATTTCATTGGCTTGCTATGTCATTGACTTATAAGATTTTCTCGATAACTCGGGGTCTCAGCCAGGACAAGAAATAGGGAGCAAGGCAGGTGGAGCCCTGAAAGGGGGTCAAAAATTGCTAAAAAAGAACCCGATGCCCTTTTGAGAGCAACGGAAGCCTAATGATTACTGATCTGTATTGATCCGCCGGTGCTGATCAAGTTTGCTTATTTCGGAGCCAACCGGACTCCTCAGTGTTTTGCTCATGGCATGTCTGAGAAACGTATCTCTTCACGATTTTTCTCAAGCCCAAAAGGTAATTTACTTATGCTTGGTTCACAAGATTGCCTGCTCATTATATTGCCCCCAGGAATAAAGAGACATGGCTAAAAAGAAAAAAATCATCAAAACCCTTGATAACCTGAGAAATATTGGTGTGATTGCTCACATCGATGCCGGTAAAACCACCACGACTGAGCGAATGCTTTTTTATAGTGGCAAGGAACACCGTATTGGGCAAGTCGATGAAGGAACGGCCACGATGGACTGGCTCAGTGAGGAGCAAGAAAGAGGTATTACCATTACTGCTGCTGCCACGCGCATAGCCTGGAAAGACTTTGATGTCAACATCATCGATACGCCAGGACACGTCGATTTTACCATGGAAGTGGAAAGGTCGTTAAGAGTGCTAGATGGAGCTGTAGGTGTTTTCTGTGCTGTTGGAGGTGTGGAAGCCCAATCAGAAACCGTTTGGCGTCAAGCTGATCGCTATCATGTTCCTCGTATTGCTTTCGTGAACAAAATGGACCGCATGGGGGCAGATTTCCATAGTTGCTTAGCTAGTATTCGCGAAAGACTGTATGCTAACCCGGTGGCTTTGCAGTTACCCGATGGCGCTGAATCTGAGTTTAAAGGGGTTTTTGATCTTATCCGTCAAAAGTATTATTATTACGCTGAGGGTGATGGTTCAGAATATGAAACTCTCGAAATTCCTGAAGATCGCCAAGATGAAGTGGAAGAAGCTCGCATGGAAATGATTGAAGCTTTAGCTGGAGAGGATGAAACCTTAATGGAGAAATATCTTGAGGATGAAGCTTCTGTCAGCGAACAGGATATTATTGCAGCAGTTAAGGCGTTGACTTTTTCGGGAAAAATCGTCGCCATTCTTTGTGGCTCTTCCCTCCATAACCGCGGTGTGCAAATGCTAATGGATGCAGTTGTTGATTATTTACCAAGTCCTCTTGAAGTGCGTGATGTTGTGGCTCAAAACCTTAAAAAAGAAGGAGAAACAACTTTCCCCTGCGACGCAAGTGGCGAAGCTCTCTGTTTGGTCTTTAAGTTATGGTCTGAAGCTTATGGTTTTCTGTCTTTTATGAGGATTTACTCAGGAACCATAAAAACAGGAATGACCATCTATAACCCTCTTAGGAAAAAACGCGAAAGAATCTCTCGTATTTTTCGTGTCCATGCTGGGCATAGGGAAGATATTCCTGAAGCCCAAGCCGGTGATATTGTCGCTGTTACAGGTCTTAAAAATACCATTACAGGTGACACTCTCTGCATGGAGCACAAACCAGTCACTTTGGAAAAAATCACTTTTACAAA
>JADGBV010000441.1 GCA_015231345.1 Planctomycetota bacterium | reverse complement strand
GCTGATGAAGCTCCTACTGGTCCACCAAAAGGTCGTTCTAAAGGGAGACGATAATGGCACGCTTTTATCTAGCACTGCTTCTGGCCCAAACAGTTCTTTGTGCCCAATCACCCAATATCGTCTTTATTCTGGTAGACGATATGGGCTGGAGTGGCACCTCCATCCAATACCATCCCGACTACTCCTCAAAAAGCGATTACTACCACACACCCCACCTGGAGCGGCTGGCATCCCAAAGCCTAGTCTTTTCACAAGCCTATGCACCTGCATCTATGTGCACTCCCAGCAGGGCTAGTATTCTAACGGGCAAAAGCCCCGGCCAATTGCATATCACTTCTCCCGCTCCCGGAAGACGCAAAGGATCCAGTTCCCAAAAAGTAATTCCACCACTTCATAGCAATAGCCTACCTGAAAAGGAAATCACCATTGCCGAATTGCTCAAGCAAAAAGGGTATAGAACAGCGCATTTTGGTAAATGGCACCTACATAGCAATGGTCCTGGCCCCCATGGCTTTGACACACACGATGGCGACACCGAAAACGATGGCCCCGGGGAGTATGAACACCCCAATCCAAAGGATATTTTTGGTATTACCTCTCGCGGCATAACCTTTATGGAGCAGCACAAGAAAACGCCCTTCTACCTGCAACTATCCCATTATGCCGTTCATAGCCCCACCAAAGCAAAACGCGATAGCGTGGAATCATGGACAAAGAAGAAACCGGGAAGTTATCACAAAGACCCCACATTTGCAGCCATGACCAGTGACTTCGATACCAGCGTGGGTATGATCCTAGACACAATTGATCGCCTCGGGCTAACAGGGAATACTTGGGTAGTATTCACCTCGGATAATGGAGGCCCCAATAAAGGGCGATCATCTCAAAACCATCCTCTGGCAGGGGGCAAGGGCTGTTTGCTAGAGGGAGGAGTTCGCGTACCTTTATTTATCCGTGGACCGGGAATCGTCCCTATTCCTCGTACAGAACCAGTCATCGGCTACGACTTATTCAGCACATTCTGCGATATCGCTGGAGTAACCAGCCTTCCCGCTGGAGTGGAGGGCAGAACTCTCACCTCCCTTTTCTCCCGGCCAGATCCAAGTTTTATCAACAGACCGCTAATCTTCCATAATCCCCATTATGGCAAAGGTCCTGGCCAGAAACCAGAGTCCTCCTTGCTGTACCAAGGCAAGAAGTATTTGTACTCATACGAGGAAAGCAGCGGGCAACTATTCAACCTGGACAATGATATCTCTGAATCCAAAGACCTAGCCTCGCACAAGCCCGAAATAACCGATCGCTATAAAAAAATGCTTTTTGCTGGTTTGGAGAAAGTTAAAGCACAATTCCCCACCACCAACGACAATTTTGACTCCACCACATCGGCTGACTCACAGAGCACAAAGACCAGCCCCTTCTTTCGCCGGTATGACAAAAACGGCGATGGCAAGGTCTCTTCACAAGAGCTTGGCTCCTCTCATCGGCTCAAGCGGCTGGACCAGAATAGAGATGGATATGTCACTGCCGATGAGGCGCCCGCGCCACCAGGCAGGAGGTAACTTACGTTCCTCAGGCTATATTATGACATGACATTTATTTAGCCTTATGCTTTTTGTCAGGTGTCATTAGTGGACAAAAACGACTTTAAGCTAGAATTGCTCCTATGAAAAGAAAACAACTTGCTCGACTTAATCACTGGTTCTGCAAAAAGAGGAGAAAGCCTCTCATTTTGCGTGGGGCTCGGCAGGTTGGCAAATCGACGCTTGTACGCCTTTTTGCCGAAGAGCAAGGTCTTGATTTGATTGAAATCAATCTGGAGCGTCATCGAAGCTTAGATTCTCTCTTTGCAGAGTTCGATGTGGATGCTATTTTAAAAAGCATCCAGAGTATTACGGAGAAAAAAATAGGCGAAAAACCCTTGCTCTTTTTAGATGAAATACAAGCAACGCCGCATGCAATTGCGGCGTTGCGCTATTTCTATGAAGATCGACCATCTTTGGCAGTTATAGCTGCCGGTTCTCTTATGGAGTTCACCTTAGCCGACCATTCTTTCTCAATGCCTGTTGGGAGAGTTGAATATCTCCATATCGGCCCGATGACATTTTCTGAATACCTACAGGCTGTTGATGCATATACCTACGAAGAATTCTTGGCTTGGACATGGGGGGAGGATTTACCGCTCGTCACCCACAAAAAACTTCTCATGCACCAAAGACATTTTCTACTTACTGGGGGAATGCCGGAGGCTGTTGATGTGTATAGAGAATCTCAGTCATTCATAGAGGTCAGCGAAGTACAAGGTAACATATGCAATACCTACCTGGATGACTTTTCTAAATATGCCAAGAATCGAGACCTAACAGAACTTCAATCTCTATTTAGAGGAATCCCGGCACATATTGGACGAAAAGTAAAGTATACTGCACTACTTCCCGAAGCTACGAGTCTTCGCACAAAAGATCTGTTAAGTCTGCTCGAACGTGCTCAAGTGATCAGTCTCTCCGTGAAAACTAATGCCAATGGAATTCCACTAGGGGCTGAGTCTGATCCGAAATTTAGAAAACCTATCTTTTTAGACGTGGGCCTTGTATCTCACTTATTGGGCCTTAACGTGAGATCCTTGGAGCAGGCGAGAGACAAGGCCTTGATAAACGAAGGACCACTGGCAGAACAGTTTATAGGACAACACTTATTCTGGGAGTATCACTCACAACCTGAACTATATTATTGGGCTCGAGAATCACGAAAAAGCAATGCTGATTTAGACTATATCGTCAATATGGGTGGACGAATTCTCCCTATTGAGGTTAAGGCTGGGGTTAGTGGAACTCTCAAGTCACTACACCAATTTATGTATGAAAAAAATGGAATCTATGCCCTTCGTTTTGATCTAAATCCTCCGTCAATTCAAACAATTGCAACCGTCATAAAAACAGCAACCGGAACAGCAGAAGTAAGCTATAAATTAGTTTCCCTACCTCTGTATGCTGTCGAAAAGATAACGTCGTTTATCGAGCCCTTACTCTAGTCAGTCTCATTGAAGCCCAAAGGTTTATTCACTAAATAGATACAACATACTATTTACAAGAATAGTCATTACCAGATTTTCCACTTAATGATTTATAAAGTTTCGCCAAACCTCCTTGGGCCGTTTCTTTGTATTTGCTTTGCATATCAATACCGGTCTCATACATCACTTTCACCACATC
>JADGBV010000440.1 GCA_015231345.1 Planctomycetota bacterium | reverse complement strand
TGGCGTTTGATAAGTCCAAATGCTAGCATGTATATTAAAGCAGAAGCAAAGAAACAGACATATATAGAAAATTACTGTTTTTTTATTCATTAGATCATCTGACAAATATTTGTAGGTAAAATTATACACTCTCAATATCCATGTCATTTGGACAATTGAAAGATTATGGTTTTATTTAATCAACTGTTCATTATGCACCTCATCGTAGCTAAAAAACCTTATCATCCTTGACAATATGACTATAATACACTTCTTATCATATCATCATATGTGCAAAAAGAGCAGAGTTTTGTTTCTAATCAGCACTGAAAAAAAAGTCCTGCTGCCTTATCATCATTATACCATTCTCTTCTTGGATGAGTTGATATATCCTAGTCGATAAAGAATAATATCTTGTGACTTTACACAATCAATATCTATAATTCACACTAAAACAAGGCCTTTTAATGCACAAATCACTCCTGCTTATCATATCTCTATTCCTTACAAGTTCTCTATTTGCAGGCAAACGCCCCAATATTCTTTTTATTGCTGTCGATGATTTAAGACCTGAACTCGGCTGTTATGGCTCCAAAATCATCAAGAGTCCGAATATTGATCGCTTAACCAATAAGGGCATGCGTTTCGACCGAGCTTACTGCCAACAAGCCATTTGTGGCCCTTCGAGAGCCAGTCTCATGACAGGGTGTCGCCCAGAAACAATTAACGTCATTGAAAACAAAGCCTATTTTCGTGAGCTAAACCCCGATATTGTCACTATTCCACAGCATTTTATTAAAAATGGCTACGAAGCATTCTATAGCGGCAAAATATATCATGGTGGACATACCGACCCCAAGCACTCGTGGAGTCGCAAACCTGCCTTTCAGCGCATGAAGGTAGCAAACCCTGGTTGGAAAAATGGGGGCTACGCATTACCTAAAAACCAAGCTATTTATCATAAAAACAAGAAAGCCATGCTGGCAAAGTATGGCAAAGAAGGATCTTCTGGACTGATACACGGACCGGCTTATGAATGCGCAGATGTACCGGATCATGCTTATAGAGATGGCTATAGCACACTTCTGGCCATTGAGACACTAAAGGATCATTTACAGAAGTCTCCCGAGAAACCATTATTTATTGGACTTGGTTTTGCTAAACCACACCTTCATTTTATCGCACCTAAAAAATATTGGGATCTCTATAATCCTGAAGATATTCAATTAGCCACACAAAAAACTGGCCCCCAGGGCGGTGCTGCAATTGGCTTGCATGCTTCTTTTGAGCTAAGCGTGAGGCATGGCATACCAAAAACTGGCCCCATTCCTGAGAAGCTGAGTAGAACCCTTTTACATGCCTATTACGCCTGCGTTTCATATATTGATGCGCAAGTGGGCCTGATGATGAAAGCATTAGAGGAGACAGGTCAATTAGAGAATACAATCGTGGTTCTCTGGGGCGACCACGGCTGGCATTTAGGGGAAATGGGCGTATGGGGCAAGGCTACCAACTACGAAATAGGTACACGGGTTCCCCTTATTATATCTGCGCCAGGTATGAAGGCACGAGGCAAAAGCACCGAGTCCATTGTTGAGCTGCTTGATCTTTACCCGACTCTTTGTGATTTAGCCGGAATTTCGGTTCCCACTCAATGCGAAGGCCAAAGCATCAAACCCTTACTGAACAATCCTTTAGCTACCGGAAAGAACCGAGCGCTGAGTCAATTTCCCGCACCAGCATTAAGGGAATGGGCTGCCAATCCATTGTCTTTTGGCATGAGGCAAACCTTTTTTGGACCGCTTATCACTGAAGTAGAAGGTCGTATTATAGATCAGCATAAAAAAATATGGGATCGTGAATTATTCGAAAATCACATCATGGGATACTCCTTACGAACTGATAAGCATCGTTTTGTTTCTTGGAGAGATCGCCGCAACCCAGAGGCTAATCCCGTTTATATTGAACTATACAATCACATAAATGACCCCAATGAAACTAAAAATGTCGCATCGAAACACCCTCAATTAGTCTCACAGTTAAACAAAGTGTTACGTAACACTCTGAATAAAAAATAAAACTCTTGATCTGTTTGATTTCAATGACTAAACTTCTTTATGATTATCTTGACATCAATCATAAAGTACGGATAATACAGCGCCTTTTTTAAAGTTGGACCAGTTCTTTGCGATTTTGCTTCAAGGCACTCACTTTCATTACCCTGCTTATTGGCAGTGCCCATGATGATATTATGAGCACCTCAGGAAATATCCTTTTCGATGCCAATTCCGATGGCAACGGCAACATGAACCTCAATAGCACAGGCCTAGGCATTGGCACCCTCAGCCCGAGTTCTGCACTCGAAGTCTCTGGCGTGGAATTGGTTTCACGCCTGCTTCACTTATGATGGTTCTCAAAGGACCCTATATATAAACGAAGTGCAAGAAGATCAAGATGCTGGATCCCATACTATCCCCACAAGCTCAGGCAACCTATATATAGGAGTAAGGCAAAATAATGGAACAGGCAACCCTAGTGGCTACATCCAAGATGCTCGCCTGGATGACGTAAGATTATATAATCGAGCCCTCACCAGTGATGAGGCACAAGCGATCTATCAACAGTAACAATCTAGCTGCTAAGAAGGGATTCTCCATTTTGCACATGTACTCAGTATTTATCTATATGATCAATATCATCATATGATCACTTTTTCTTCGCCAACTCATCTGATGATATTTATCATATGAGCAACAAGCATTAACCCCTCCACGGGAGTGGAATAACCGAGAGGAATATATTGACATCTAGACTGCTGCCATATAATAAGTTGAATTATACGGCTTTGGTGGGTCATGAGTGAATTAACAAAAAAGACTGTTTTTTTAAACCAGGACAATATTAATAAAGCCATTAAGCTTTTTAATGTCAGGACAGAAAAAGAAGCAATCAATCGTGCTTTGGAACTAGTAATTGAAGAAAGTGATATAATAGAAACTCATCGAGAATTCGCAGGGAAAGTAAAACTTGAGAGCGTCTTTGAATGAAAGTAGTTTTCGATTCTAATATCTATATTTCTTTTCTTAGAACATCTAAATACTCCGAGTTAATGTACGACAACAAGACATTAAAGTATATGTCTGGGACAGTCTTACTAGAACTATGGGCAGGAGCAAGAACAAAACATTCTATTAGGGATATGTCTAAATTTCAGGAATCCTATTTTAAATCTAAAC
>JADGBV010000043.1 GCA_015231345.1 Planctomycetota bacterium | reverse complement strand
ATATGCATCAGTTCCTTTACCTTTATTATCATAGTGCCCATCATTTATTTGATCGGCCGGCTCGTGTTTTGGACCTGCTCTTTATCTGGCTTCATTTCAAGAAGGCTCAGCCCAAACTGACCCCTGCAATTTTAACAGAAGCTAAGAAGTATGGTTTGCTTCATTTTGTCGATTTATCTTTAGAGATGCTTCGGATACTAGATCCAGACAATCAATTAGAACTCCCTCCGCGGCAATCTCGCCGAGTGCTTCCTTTAGCACAGAGTCTCTGTGATAATTTTCCCGGTCAACCTAAAAAGTACGCTCTTAAGAAGTTCTCTCTTGTGCAAAATCCTTTGCGAGCAATCGCTGCTACTTTATCGCCATCCAGGCTTATCTACAAAAAATGGGGGTGAGCGCAAACAAAGCTGACCAGCCAATGGTTTCCATAGACCATTCGTCGCACACCGACCCAAAGGCCTTGACTGATCAACAAGTTCTTGCTGCCTGCGAGCATTTACTAAAACTGGGCAAGGATGTTGAACTCAGGACACGTGGAGGCAGTATGGTGCCGACCATTTTTGGCGGAGAAATTGTGATTCTTGGGCCTACAATAAATCAATCTGTACGCAAAGGCGACATTGTTTTTGCAAAATTAAAGAATCAAAAGTGGGTATTGCATCGTGTTCATGATGCTACGATTTCACCTCCTAAGCTCAGAGGCGATGCTTTATTGGAATTCGATGAAGGCGTTGAGGAAATTTGTGGACTGTATAAAGGGCATAAAAATCCCTTGCTTCATCGCTTACGAGTCGGTGCCTTCCATGTCCTTAGAAAACTAGGAAAGAAAGCCCCTTCTGATGGAGGGACTTGACGAATCCCATATGGCGATGAGCTTCCCCTATGATTTCTAGAGTTATTTCTTTAATTTTGGCCTTAGCCTTGGTGGCTGTATTTGCTACGGGGCTCTTGGCTCCGGTGGCTTTTTGTTTAGCTATGATAGTCTGGATGTTGGTATTACTGGTATCGGAGGTTCACCCTCCCGAAGTTACAATGACAGGCACATTGGCCTTTATGGTTCTTGGGTCCTTTCTCCATTCCGGGGGGTTTATTTCTTTAGAACAAGCCATGGGTGGTTACTCAAATCCCGCTCTTCTTACTGTGGCTGCGCTATTTGTGGTGGCTAGAGCAGTACGCCTGACGGGTTTTTTTGATGCTGTAGCGCGTGTCGCTTTGGGGTCTAGTAAAGGAGAAGCTTCTGCCATTGGCAAGATGGCATTGCCTCTCATGAGCTTGTCAGCTTTTTTTAATAATACTCCCATTGTTGCTATTTTTATGCCTATTTTACGGGATTGGGGTATAAGAAACGGCATTGTTCCCTCGAAGCTTCTTATTCCTTTATCTTACCTCACGGCATTTGGTGGTTTATGTACTCTACTAGGGACTTCTACACACCTTGTGATCCGCGGTATGGCTCAGGCTGAGGGGATAAGTCCTTATGGCATGTTTGATCTCGCCTGGGTGGGGGTTCCGATGGGCTTAGTTGGAGTCATGTATTTATGTTTTTTCGGTGTGCGTTTGCTGCCAAAACGGGGGGATCATCTCCAAGGTGTAAGAGCACAGAGCGCTCGTTTCACAATGGAAATCGTCATCACTGAGAACTCCCCCCTTTCCGGAAGAACTCTAGTTGAAGCGGGACTGAGAGATTTGGGTGACCTATTTGTTGTAGAAGTCATTCGTGGTGAGCAGGTATTCAGTGCCGTCAAAGGAAGCTTTGTTTTGAACAGTAAAGATCGCCTTGTTCTTGTCGGCTCCCGGGATCATGCTGTGGATTTACTGAAAATAAATGGAATTGAGGCAAGTCATCACCAGGAGGGTTTAGTTTTAGGGCGAAATTCGAGACTTCTGGAAGTGGTAATTGGCCCCGGCTCCCCTTTGCGAGGTAAAACCTTAAAAGAACTTCACTTTAACAGGACCTACAATGCTTCTGTGATTGGCCTTCATCGTCGTGGAGAAGATTTGCAGGGCGGTTTTGGTCGTTTGCCTCTTCAAGCGGGTGATACACTAACACTGCTGGCCGATATTGGTTTTCGTCGTGCTTGGCAGGACGGTAATGATTTCTTGATGGTTTCTCCCATCCGTGAAGACCTCTATCATCGCCACTGGACTCCTTTGTGCTTGATTATGCTTGTACTCATGATTGCTTTGCCTTCTTTGGGACTTATGCCTGTACTTTTGAGTGCGACTTTATGTGCTGTGATATTTTGTTGGCTCAGGGTTATTGATCCGAAACAAGCTATGCAGAGTATCGACTGGGGAGTATTATTGACGATTGGTGCTTCATTTGGCATATCATCGGCACTGGTTCAAAGTGGTGCTGCCACTTGGCTATCAGGTGGACTGCTTCATGCCGCATCCCTGTGGGGGCCTTTGGCAGCCCTTGTGCTTCTTTATATCGGCACCAATCTGCTCACGGAGATTATTACCAATAATGCTGCGGCAGCTTTGGCTTTTCCCATTGCGCTGACTTGTTCGAAAGAGCTAAGTGTGGACCCCATACCTTTTTTAATCGCTATAGCTGTAGCAGCTTCAGCGAGTTTTGCTACACCCATTGGCTACCAGACAAACCTTATCGTTTATGGCCCAGGGGGTTATCGCTATGCTGATTTTCTTAAAGTGGGCTTGCCATTAAATATTCTTTATGCCGCGGGAAGTGCCATGCTTATTCCTTGGCTGTGGCCTTTTTGAAAGGAATTCTCTTGACCTCCCTGCTTGGTATAGCATAATCAAACCATTCAAAGTATTGTGTTTAGTGTGAATTCTAATCAATTAGAGTCAGGTGACTTGGGTGAGAATAGTTCTATTTTAAGCCCAATTACATTAATTCGACCTCCTATAGTTTCTTCGAAAGCATCTTTTAGTGCTCCTGCTACCCCCCCCTTGGGTTTGGCCTATTTGTCTGCGGCTTTGAAGAAAGAAAATTTCAAAGTGTGCCCGATTGATGCTTTGGGACTTGATATAGAAACTTATCAAGAAGTAGATAAGGATGATGTCTATTTGTATCGTGGTTTGAGCATAGAAAAAATTATTGCTCTTATCCCTGAAGACTCTTTGATGATTGGCATATCTTGCATGTTTTCACAAGAATGGCTTTTTGTTATAGAGCTGCTGGAAGGAGTTCATCTAAAATACCCTGATATTCCTATCGTAGTAGGAGGAGAGCACGTTAGTGCTCTCTATGAAGAAGTATTGCATACATGCTCTTTTATAAAGGCCTGTGCTATAGGAGAAGGAGAAGAGACTTTAGTTGATTTGGCATTTTATTTTTTGCAAGGAGGTAAAGGAAGTCAGTTGTCGGGTATAGCAGGAACTGCCTCGTTGGATTCGACTGGCTCACTAGTTCTTGGACCAAAACGCAAGCGGATACAAGATCTTGATGAAATGCCATTGCCAGACTGGGATTCCATGCCAATAGAAGTGTATCTTTCAAGTGGTTATGGACATGGGACAAATCAAGGGCGCACGATGCCCCTTTTGGGTACTAGAGGTTGTCCGTATTCATGCACTTTTTGCTCGAATAAGCAAATGTGGACAACACGCTATGTGACTCGAACTCCGAGTAAAATTGTTGATGAAATGGAGTTTTACCGGGATAAATATAATGTGTCGCACTTTGATTTTTATGATCTGACAGCAATTGTTAGAAAAGAATGGTATGTCGCTTTTGCAGAGGAACTTATCAAGAGGGGTATGGATATATCTTACTCTTTGCCTTCAGGTACTCGTTCAGAAGCAATTGATGAAGAGGTGACAGCCCTGATGCATAAAACAAAATGTCGTTATTTAGTTTATGCGGCTGAAACTGGTTCTCAGAGAATACTGAAACTCATCAATAAAAAAGTAAGCCTTAAAAGTCTAGTGCAATCAATGAGGTCAGCTAAGAAAAATCAGATGAGTATTCGTTGTAATTTAATGCTTGGCTTTCCTGATGAAACTCGCCTGGATGTTATGAAGACAGTCTTGTTTCAACTTCGTCTAGCTATTCTAGGAGTGGATGATGTGCCTCTTTATATGTTCTCCCCTTACCCAGGATCACATATTTTTAATCAGCTAAGAGAGAGCGGTGATATTTCTGAACTGAATAAGGAATACTATGAGGGCTTGATCTGTCAAATGGATTTATTTAAAGGTAACCGAATTCCGACAGTAGTATCGAAAAGGGAGCTGATTATTTGGCGAATCGTTGGCATGACTTTATTTTATTCATTAAGTTATTTGTTCTTTCCAAAGAGAATAATTAGAACTTATGTGAATATATTCAAGGTGCATAAGACGACTACAGTGTTTGAGCAAAGGATTGTAGATTTGCTGCGTAGAAGAAAAGCTAATCAGCATTCGCAATAGCAGGACGATATATAGGGTGTTTGTTCCTTCTGTTAAATTTTTCTTTGATGAGAAATCAAAGTATCATTCCATCCTAAGATATTGTTTACTAGTTTGCCTTCTAGGCCTTGTCTATATTCAATATGTGAATGCAATTAGCCCACACTCTGTTACAGACTTTGCTAATTGCGATAATCATCAAATTAGTTATATGACATCCCCTCCCGGAGAATGGCCTCTTCTTTTTGGGGCTGAGACATACTCAACTTATGGTCCCCTCTATCGTTTTTTGAAGCCAAGTATCTCTATTGATTCAACGAGTTATTATCCTAGTATAAAGTTTTTAGTTTTTCTGCTCTACGGGGTAGCCTTTATTCTGTACTCTCGCTCAATAAGTCTAATTGGCATGACTCTATTGGTTGGTTTTCTTTGTGTGTTTCGCTTTCCTTTTTATCATAATTTTCCCATAGTGGCATGGATGATGGCTGTGGCTTATCTTCACGCTCAGCGTAGGACTCAGATTTTTATCGAGGTTACAGCAGTTGTGTTAATTTCAGTATTAGCATCTTATAAATTTAGCTGGTCATTAACGTGTTCAATGCAGCTAATATTTACGGTGTTTTTGTTTAATAAGAGTGCAGAGAAGTCATTATGGTATTCTCTGAAATTTAGTTTGGGATTGCTTTTTGGAATATTATCTTTGTACTGGATAAGCTGTGGGGGGGATGGTGATATATTTGCTTACTTAAGGTATGCATGGCTTGATATGACTTCTTATAATGAAATAGCTCTTGAGCATCAATCGAGAAAGTGGCCTATGATTATGCTGTATCCACTATTTGTTTTTTTCGTTATTTGTGTGAGCTTTTTTATCAAAGGTTTGAATAAGAAAATTATACTATCCATGCTGCCTATAGTGATTTTTCTATTTAAATACTCTTGGTCTCGATCAGATTATGATAACGCCCGGATGTTTATTTGTTATGTGCCTTATTTAGCCTTTATTCTTTATCTTTGCTATTGCCAGAGTAGAAAAGCTAACTTTATTTTTATTCCTTTTGTGCTTGTGTCTGTCATAGCTTCCTCAACAATAATGAGTAAAGCGACCTATCCACTTTTTTTTACTTCTCATCGTACTGATTTTCCTGTTGATAAGGAGGAGTTTCGACTGTACAAAGAAGAAAGTTGTCGAGCTTTTGATAAGTACCTAGATGGTTTTCAGTGGCTGAAGAAGGACGTCCAGGGGCGAAAACTATTGAGTTTGCCTTCGCAGATGTATTTGAGCTTATTGGGAGAGGAAAGAATCTCTCTGCCATCACATCAACATCATTACCGTAAGTTTGATGACTATGCTACAGACAAAGATATTGATTATCTTAATCAGCAAGAGGAGCTTCCTTATGTGTTAATTGATAATGCTCTAATAGATCATCAAAGTCCTCAGTCTTTTATTCCAAAATTTTACCTCAACTTATTTCAATCATATCAGGTTGTACGTAGTCAAGACTCTTATGCCTTATTGAAGCCTCTTTCTACTAAATACCACCAAGAGTTAATAAGTTTGAAAAAAATTGAATTGTTTGGGGGCAAGGCTCAAGTGGATTTTGACATCGAAGGTGGACAAATGATCTGTTTGCGTGCTCCCAAAATTCTGCATTGGTTTTATGGCGTGAGAAAAGGGCTATTGAAAGGTGATAAATTAAAATTTATTCTTTATGCAAAAGGGCATACCATTCATTACTCTTACGCCTTAAGTCTATTTGAAAAAGGAGTCTATTTTGCGCCACTTTTGCCTTTGATGCATAATACATCGGAAAAAATACCGTGTCATATCAAATTTTTGGGCGTGGAGTCTGAAGATTATCCTTATGATTTTAGCCATTATTTGAAAAGTATTTCAAACAAAGCTGATCTTGAAGTTTTGATTGTGCGCTGAAATAATGACGGATAACTTGAAAAATCAGGTCTGATCGGTTCAGACATTATAAGGTGTGAACTACATCAAGAGCCCAAGAATCTCTCTTTAATAATTGTCGTAAAGACAGAGAATATGTGGTGAGCACGGATTTTTTTGCCCTCTTCGATAGAACGGCCATAATAGGATATGGGCACCTCGTAAAACACTTTGCCTCGTTTTACAACTTTAGCAAGAATTTCTGCTTGCTGATCCCAGCCCATGCATTTCAATTCATCTGGGTTGATGAGATCGCGTCGGTAACAGAAGTAGCAGGAGTAGATATCGGTGAATGTTGTATTATTGAGTAAATTAAAGAGGCCTGTGATCATGTAATTGCCAAGCTTATTATAGAAATAAGCAACGCGTGTGACTTTCGGGGCTAAAAAGCGGCTGCCGTATGTGACATCTGGCTGAAATTTCAAGAGGACTTCAGCAATTTGTGAAATTTCTAAAGGATCGTACTCCAGGTCTCCATCCTGGAAAACCACGTAATCCCCAGTGCAGGCTTTAAGACCAGCTTGGACGGCTCCTCCTTTTCCCAAGTTTTGTTTGAGGTCGATAAACTGACTGTAGAGGTGGCTGTGCTGTAATATGATATCTTTGGTGTTATCGCTAGAGCCATCATTCACAACAGTAACGGAAATCTCTACTCCAGGGCATTTGAGCTTAGATACAGCAGATAATAATTCTGAGACCGTTTTTTCTTCGTTGTAGACAGGAATGAGAATATCTAGTTTCATGAAGCGTTTTTCAGATCAAAAGGGGTAATGTATAATAAGATGTCTTCTATAAAGCAATGATAATTTCTTTTTAGGTATTTCGAGTTCACCAATCTGATTGTATTTTAAGCAAGTGTTACTCTGGATCCCTAAATATGCTGAAGAGTTGAGCGTTCGCTGTTTCTTTTTCCAGCTTAATAAATTTTTGATTCACTGCTAGTGGCACCCAAGCTGAAAAGGGGCGTCTGTTTTCTTTTAATCTCTTGTCATATAAAAGATAATCAATCTGATCATTTATGAGTTTATCTTTAAAGTCTACGAAGTCCCACTTCTCTCTGTCGTATTGACTCGACCAGTAAATCATAACTTTATTAGGGTGACGACATAAATGACCATATTCGCTGTAGACAGCGACTTTATTCTCTCGATCCATATTTTTTAAGTCAAACCCTAAACGTGCAAAATCATTATTCATAGAGGTATAAGCTTGGCCTAGTGATTCTTTGCCAAGGTGGTAGTTTTTGCCAGGCAAGTAACTAACAACATATTTAAGAGTTGAGACGCACTGGCCCAATATGAGTAGGCCAGCAATCGATGTGACTAGAACTCCTCTGTTTTCTAAAGCCTTGGCTAGGATAAGGCAGCCTAAGCACCAAATTGGAAAGGTGATCCTTGTGCTTGTTACATATTGAGGGAGGATGTATACGTTGATTAGCCAGAAAGCTAAAGAAAATCCAAGTGTTAGAAAGAAATATTTCTTGTTCCATAAACGACAAAAAGGGAGACTAAGGCAAACGATCCACATGAATAGTCCCGGAGTGAAACGTGTCGATGCGTTAATGCCGAATAAGGCAAGCAAACATTCTTTGACTTTATGGCCATAAGAATACTCAGCCTCAAGTTTAAATCCACTAAGGAGAATATCTGGGAGCTCAGGGTTGTTAAGGATAAAAGGAAAAAGCAAAATCCCATGTGTGAGGTGATTTTTTATAAGCCATAGTAGGGCAAAAATGAGCCCAGGCAGCAGGGCGACCAGTTGTTGTTTGTAATTCTTCCGGTTATTATAGAAAATCCAGAACAGCATTGGCGGTAGACATAAGACTAAGTTGTATTTGAGGATAAAAGTGAAGCCAAAAAGAATGCCAAAACTTAAATTAGTCGTGAGTCGCTTTGGGTGCAAGGTGAGGTAAAGCAGTTCTAGAATAAAATAAATCAAGAGAGGATCTGTTTTGCTGTAGATTATATTTGATGTGAATATCATATTGCCAGCCAAAAAAAGGATGGGCAGGAGAGTGCTTTGTTGTGGGATTAAGAGTTTGAGTAAGAAATGAAGTCGAATTAAAACGAGGATTCCTATGGCCCACATGAAGGTCTGTGCGCAGAAATCATCGAGTAGTGCAAGGCAAATTAAATAAAATGATTCAGGGAAAAAAGAAGTTGCAGCCTCAAAAACATAAGTATCAGGCAGGTAAATAAAACCACCAGCCTCAAGGTATGTCGTGCAAATAGGAAAGTGGTATTTGCAAGTATCGATAAAATAAGTTGGGCTTAGAGTCCGGCTCCAAGTTACAAAAGCGTAAATCCCCAGGCAGATAATGAGCCATTTCTGGGTCTTTATGTGTTGGCCTAAGTTTTTGAAAAAGGACTGAGGTCTAAAGCCTGGGGTGAGCCAGCTTATAAAAGGAAGAGTGATAAGTAATGCAATATTAAGTGAGGTATAAAGATTTGCTAATCCTAGGCTAAATACCATAGCTGACATGATGGCTAACCCCAAGCTCAACTGGCTGAGCGCTGGGAGGTGGCGCTCCTTTTTGCTAAGCAGACAAAAAAAACGCCCTAAACTCCAGCAGCTAAGGAGGAGAAAGATGCAGAAAAGTGGCCTAAGAAAAACTAAGAATAGGGGGTGCGCCATGTCTGCCAAGAAAAGTAAGAAGTATAGAGTTTGGGCGGGTAAATCTAGAGAGGATTTCCGAACCCTTTGCCTTTTATTTCAGATAAAATACCTGTGAGCTGAGAATTCAATACAAAATGGGTTCACAGGAACACAATTATGAATCGATAATCTATAATTGAATTATCTTTGTGTTGTTCTGTTCAGATATATCAGTTTAGATCAAATATTTCAGTTAAAACACATAATTAGTACGGAAATTGCTTTGCAGCATTAACGAGAATTATTCTTTGTACAAATGGCATTTACTTGAAACCAGCATCCCGCATTCACCTAGGGATTTTTTATTGACCATATAACCTAAGTAGAGAAGAGAAAATGACTATTGCAAATGCAGAACGTTTTTTAAAGAACCTTGATAGTAATCATTTCAGGAATGAACTTTATGCAATTGACTCTCTTAACTCTCTAGACAAATTCTTATTGGAAAATGATATTTCTTTTGGCAGTGAAGATATGGAGCATGCTTTTAATAATATGCATACCCGTTGCCAAACTGAAAACGAGGCTGAGTATTTAAAGCAGTGCTATGGTTTATATAAAATGCTGATTCTAGATTTGAATAAAAAAGAATCGCTTACTGATTAAAATCTACGTTTACGTGCTTTTCTGCCCAAATAAGCTACTTTTATGTCGGGTTTTATCTCATAGGGAAACCTTTTTTAGTCTAATTAGTTGAAATATAAATATTTAAGTAAACGGCATGTGTTTTGCTATTAGAAGATAATACTCAATTAATAGGTTATGTTATGGAGACATTTAAAATTCGACCACTTAATATGGTGACGGAGTTGGTGGCAAAATCGGGTTATAGCATCAGTTATGCTTATGAATCTTATGTGTTTACAGAGCATTCACATATTCTATTTGAGTTTTCAGAAGCCGATGAGCAAGAACTTATTGTTCATATTCACCATTCCGTAGAAGAGGATGAGATGAATAAAATATTTGAGCACCTCAATAGCTGTGCTTTGCCTCTTGAAATAAAGCTTCAGGCAGGGAAGATTTTTGATGTGGAAGAAAAAGGTGGGAATCAGATTGAATTGAAATTTTATGAAAATGAGTAATACAAAAGGAATAGTATCAATCTATGTGAAGCCAGGTTGTAAAGGAAATGCACGTTTTAAGGAGGCGTTGAAGACTGCAGGGTATAATGTTCAGACCACAAGTATAATCGATAAAAAATGGGAAGAGCCTGCTTTAAAAAATTTCTTTGGCGATCAAGCGATTCATGACTGTGTCAATGAGAGGGCGCCTGCTCTCACAAAGGGTGAAATTAAAGTTGATCAGTTAAGCGAAGAGGAACTCTTGCAAGCTATGATTGCAGACCCCATATTAATCAAGCGTCCTTTAGTGTTCTTCCGAGGTCGCTATGCCTGTGGTATGAATAATGAACTTGTAAACGAATTACTCTATGGCGATGAGACAACAGAAGAGGACAAGAAAGTATCAGCATGTGAAAATGATCATTGTGCTTAGAGTTATGTAACCTTTTATTTATTTTTAGGAGATAGATATGGCAATTAAAGAGGTAGAGAAATTACTTCTCGCAGGTGGGTCTGATAAGGATTTGCGTCATAAGTTCAACCAAATTGAAGCAATGGAAGATTTTGTTTCGGCTGCAAATGAAGATGGCTTTGACTTTACACAACAAGAGCTTGTGAGTGTCTTAGACGAAGAGGGTGATTCTTTTGAGTCGTCAGGCAATCCACGTTCAAGATCCATTTGGTGGCGTTAAGTTATTTGAGATATTAACCCCTCCTTTATAGTCTTTCATTTTTCCGTGATGAGAAATGGAAGACTATATCCTAGACCTTAAGGCTGGCAAAGAGCAAGGCTGGGAAATATTTTACGAAAATTACTTCGCACTTCTGCGCGGTTTTTGTGGTCATTATGTGCAAAATCGCAATGATGCTGAAGATTTAGCCCAAGAAGTTATCATTCGGGTTCGGCAAAAAATACACACTTACGACGAGAATCGTCCCTTTAAGCCATGGGTTTATCAAGTGGCTCGAAACATTTGCCTCAATACAATTAGGGACAAAAAGAGAAGTCAGCAAGCTCATAAATGGGCGTGGTCCAAGTCCTTTTATGCCACCACGACAAAGATTCATGTGCTTGATTCACGTCCATCCCCCCAGTCAGAAATATGCAAACAAGAGCAAGATGACTGCCTTGGCGAATGCATGGACAGTTTGAGTGAGGATCACAGAACAGTTTTGCTGTTAAAGTATGCTGAGAATTTAAGCCGTAAAGATATGGCTGAGGTTCTAGATATCCCCATTGCGACAGTGAAATCTCGTTTATTTCACGCCTTAAAACACATGCGGAAGAACTTCGACTCCTCCACGAAAAGTTTTTCGAAAAATATTTAATTTTCTTTTAAGCCTCTTTTAAAGCTTTGGTGTATTGACGTTATGAGCCAAGATAAATCATGTTATAGCGAAGAGGAAATCTACGATTATTCCTTAGACCTAGCCGAAGGTACGGAACTTAATGAAGAGTTCTGTGCCCATATTAAAGAATGCGCTAGCTGCTCACGTGCTTTAGAAGAGGCGCAAGAAATTGGCGATGCAGTCAAAGAGAATATGCCTGCATCATCTTCGCAGATTAATATCTGTCCAAGTATAGGGAAATACAGAGTCTCATCTCTCGTGGGCACAGGTGGAATGGGCCGGGTGTATAAAGCTCAAGACCCTGACTTGGAACGAAATGTGGCCATAAAGGTGATGAAAACTGAGCTCAGTGAAGACCCGGAATTTCGTCAACGTTTCCTTAGCGAGGCTAAAATTTTAGCAGGTCTTAATCACCCAAATATTATACATATCTACCTTTCGGGAATTGAGAACCATGAAATATATTTAGTAATGGAGTATGTTGAAGGTGAGTCTCTAGATAGCTATATTAAAAAAGATCATTCCATTGAAGAAAATTTAAAGCTTGGTGTTCAAATTGTCAAAGGAATTAAGGCTGCTCACCTCAGTGGTGTGATTCACCGAGATATAAAGCCTTCAAATATTGTCATTAATAATGAGGGCGAAGTGAAATTATTGGATTTTGGCTTAGCTCGTAGCGTCATTACAAGTGATACATTGACACTTCCTGGGCATATACTGGGGACTTTAGCCTATATGGCTCCCGAAGTGGCTAAGGGCGAAAGTGCAACAGAGCAGTCTGATATCTATTCATTAGGCATGGTCTTCTTTGAAATGCTTACTGGACAAAGTGTCTATGGTGATGCATCTCCTTTAAAAGTTATAGAAAAAGTAAAAACTGAAGAACTTCCTTCTCTCACAGAAACTAACCCTAGGGTTCCTTTAGGCTTGGACTCTATTGTTCGTAAGATGTGCGCTCATGATCTCAACGAACGCTACGCTTCATTAGCAGATATGGAACAAGAGCTCCAGTCTTTTTTACAGCTTTTCCATACAGATAAACAACCCCATATAAAAAATTATAAAGATGTACTAGAAACTATGCAAGACTTCAATATACCGCGGAACGAGGTCCCAGGCATTATTTCTCAAGCATTATCACTCACTCAAAAACAACAAGGATTTTTAGAGGAAAATAACATGTATTCAATAGCCCATGAACTTAATATTCCTGGTGAAATTTTACGTAGTGTCGTCGTTAAACACCAGAGGGAGCAAAGGACACGAGCAAAACAAAAAAGCGTCTTTAAATATGCAGCCATCGCTCTGCCCTTATTGCTCGTCATAAGCTTTGCCTTATTCTACGATATTCCACCTTTATGGCAAGGTGGAAAACAAGCTGGGGATAATAATGCTTTAGCATCATCAGGGTTGAATGAGGCCAATGATACTCTTTCTGGTCAACCTTTGACTCAGGGGACTGAACTTATTGGTCGCTGGAGCAGCGTGGATTTTGTTGATAAAATCGGAGACTTTTCCCCACAGTCTAAGAGCTGGAAAAATGATTTATTTCTTAAAACAGCCACTTTTAAGGCAGACGGCTCAAGCTCATTAGCTTGGACTTGGCAGGGAGAGCATGTCATTCATTCCAATGGCAAAACTAAGGCGAAGTACCATCTGGTGAAGAATAATAACGAACAGTACCTTTATTTACCGTGGCTAAGTGGCGATGTGACTATACGAGGGCAAAAACCTAAGTATTATGTTTTGAGAAAAACTAAGCTATACCGACAATCTCACTATATTAACCTGGATGCGAATGGTGGTGGATTGATGACCTCTGAACTCACGTTGACTAATAACTCAAATCAATCCATTATGCATGATGGTTTTCGCAATGATGATAATTCAATCATAAAAATCACAGATGGAGCAGGAGACGATATGCACTTTGAGGCTAAAAAAGTGAATGGTCGCTATCAATATAGAGTGAGCTTTAATCAGCCTGTACTGCCAGGAGAAGAATACCCTATGTTTTTGACGATGAAAAGGAATAATTTGACCCAAGTGAAGGGTGAAGAGTGGACTTATAATAGAAGACATTTTCCTGGGCCAGAAACCGACTACAAAGAAGAGATACTATTGCCTAAGGGAGCAAGTTTGACTTTTGCAGAACCTCAGCCTGCCAGGACTGAAATGATTGACAAGCGTATGCTCATTCAGTATGTGAGTCACTTAGATAAAAAAGAGGGTTTTACCTGTGTGATTAAATATACTTTACCAGAGAAAACTATCACAGTGCCCAATGCATTACTTGAAAGTTATGTTGGTCAATATCAGTTGGGCCCACATAGCTTCTTTGATGTAAAACGAAAAGGACAAAACTTGACGGTGCAGCTTACGGGACAAAGTCGCTTTCCTGTTTACCCCATCAATACAAGTCTGTTTGCTTATAAAGTCGTCGAAGCTAAAATACAGTTCAATTTGGGCCAAGATGGAGGCGTGAAAAGTCTTTCACTGCATCAAAACGGTATCATACAAGAGGCGAAAAAAGTTGACCCGAATAATAAAACGGAATTACCAGAAACCATAGAACTAAGTCAGGAAAAACTAAAAACTTATATTGGTACTTATCGTCTGACGCCTGAACATGTCTTTACGATAAGTTTAAGGGCTAAGCAATTGATGGCTCAGCTAAGTGGTCAGCAGAACTTCCCTGTGTACGCAAAGAGTAAGCACGTCTTCTATTATAAAGTTGTATTTGCCGAATTACATTTCATTGAAAATAAAGCCGGTGAAATAATTGCGTTGGAACTACATCAAAACGGCGCCATTCAGAGAGCTGAAAAAGAATAAAAGGTCGATTGCCTATTAGAGTGTCCAGAAAATAGACTATCTAATAGGCACATATATTTCCGTCACAAGATCTCGGTCAGCATGCTCTTTCGGATCTGTTCTGTAAATTTCGTAAGGAGCGATACCTTTATGGCATTTCAATTTTAAATAACGTTGAAGGCCCATAGCTTTTGCCCACGAATTTCCGAGATGTTTATAAGCCCCTTTATGGTCAACGCGAAGAGCTGTATGTTGAGGTGCAGAAACAACGACAAAACCATCAGGGGGCTGCGTAATGCTTGAATATATAACTCCACTTACATAGCGAACTGTACCCTTCACCATATCGTACTTTTCGTATACGGACCCTAAAGATTTCGATTGTGGCAGAGAATTATCATCAAGAGCCTTCTCAAGGGTACAGAAATCGTTTTCCATGGCAGACTCAATGTCTTTGATGTTGCATGTAGTGCGAACTCCGACGAGATAAAAAGGCTCCTGAATCACCTTCCCTTCATCTTCACTGGCACTTAATATTTCGCCTTGTTCAAGTATGTCAGTGAGCATGGATAGACCACGATCATAATCACACCCGATTAAAGAGGACATCATTCTTCTCATAAAAAAAAGGAAAAAAGGTACTGAACCTTTCATGGACCAGCTTACCTTACAGCCATTTTTTGTTTCTTTCAGCTTGAAAGAGACTCCAGATTTACTTTTCCATGGTTTGATTGTTTTCAGTTCGTAGTCAAGTGAAAGGTCCTGCTCAAATGACATTAGTTCAATACAGCCTTCACCTATTGCTCGACCTTCCCATTTTTGAGAATACCCGATAACCCCTAAAGTGCCCGAAATGGTGACAGGGCAATCTGGCTCCTGACATAACCATGGTGACCATGCAGGCCAATTTGAAAAATCAGCCAGGTGCGAAAAAACTTCACTACATGGCTTGTTTATTTCATGAGTTCGTTCTGTGGAGAATCCTAAAGAGAACATGGCTGCACCTTTGTAAATGTGTATTTTTTTGCAGTTTGATTTGAAATTTCAATATGCAATGCTGATCTGAACTTGAGCATTGAATAGAGTGTTATTCTGATGCGGAAAATGTTCATTTCAAATTGCGAAAATCTTATTGTGATCGTATTGTTAAGGGTACGGGAGGTTTTCCTATATGGTTGAATATGGGCTTAGAGAAATATTATCCCTCTTGGATTATCTGGTTGCTCCCAGCATTTGTCTGTCAGCGTGCTTATCACATCAACAGTTATAGACTGAATTCACTATGAAAGTAAACTATGAACTTCATGATCAACAATATGTCAAGTTGCGCAACAGCGGAGCCATTGGGTGGTCTACAGCCCAAGAAACCCAGTCTAATTTTAAGGCAATAAAGCCATTTCTTGACTCTGCAGTTTACCCTAAAGGCAATATGCTTGAGCTGGGGTGTGGGTCAGGAGAGCTAACGAAATTATATAAGCAGTATGATATGCAAATTACAGCGATGGATATAGCAAAGACTGCTATAGAGTGGGCTAAGAAGAACACTTCTTCAGTAAATTTTGTCGCAGAGAATATCCTCAATCGAGGAGCTTTCAAACCATCATCA
>JADGBV010000439.1 GCA_015231345.1 Planctomycetota bacterium | reverse complement strand
AATAGAGGCCCTAAAGACATATGCCACAAAGCCTTGAGAAGCTCACAGCGCTGATCAAAAGCGAAATACTTCTGGGTGAAAAGTTTTTAGCACTCTTAGAGGACAAGAAAAGCTGCATCGTCGAAAACCAAACAGAAAGGATGCAAGAGCTCACTCAAGAAGAAAATCAAACCATCGAAGAAATTGAAGAACTCGGTTACTCACGACAAGATTTAGTGTTGGATATTTGCAAAAAAGACAAATACCGCTTAACTGAAAATTTAGGAGACCTGCTCAAGCAACTTCCTCAATCAATTCGCACACCTCTTCAGGATCTTCGCTCCGAACTACTCACAACTTTTCGTAATATTGCCTCCGCATCTCAACTAAATGCCGAGCTCTTAAAGCAAAATATGGACTTCACACGTCATATGTACAACAGAATTACTTCCGCAGACAGAAGGGTGAAAAACGGTAATTACCAACGTTACCCAAGTAAAAAGCCTGCAGGAATCTCAAGCGCCACCTTTAGCAACAAAGGATAGCCAAAGTGTCAATTCAAATTGGAAAAAATGCTCTTAACGCCAGTCAGCTAGCACTGGATACGGTTGGCCGTAATATCACACATGCCAACGATCCATCTTATGCCAGACAAAGAGTACATGTCACCTCAACACACCATGGCAACCTTCTTAACCGCATTGAAGCCGCCGTTAGCTTTTCTTTAGAGAAAGACATTCTCAGAGAAACCAGCACTCTTGGTTACTACACAACTCAAAGCGAAATTCTCAACAAACTGGAGACAAGCATTAATGAGCTTTCCGATAGCGATATATCCTCTGCTTTGGACGATTTTTATCAGAGTTTAGAAAAATTAAGCCTTAACCCCCATGACGTCCCATTACGACAAACTGTTCTCGAATCCTCTCAGAAAGTCAGCGATATTTTTAGACTAGTTTCTGGTAGCATTGAAAATATTGAAGACGCCGTTGACCGGGAAATTGGTGATTCAGCTAGCATTGTTAACGATATCCTCTCTCGTATTGCCGATCAAAACCTCGAGATTGTCAAAAGAGAAGGTGGTGTTGACGACAACCCAGCAAATGAGTTACGCACAACAAGAAGGGAGCTGGTCAATCAACTCTCTCAGCTAATGAATGTGACGAGCACAGAGCTCAGCAATGGTTCCGTTTTACTACAGTCCGATGGCCGTACTTTAGTCTTCCATGGGGAAACTCGCGGGGTTTACGTTGACTCTACAGACGGCATCAACCGACTGAGGTACACTGGTGACAATAGTTATGTTGATCCAAGTGGAGGTTCTCTCGGAGGGCTTATTAGCGGTCGAGCTGATATTATTGAGCCCATGCGTGATGATTTAGATGAACTCGCGCGAGAATTTGCCTGGCAAATCAATAAAATCCATAATACAGGCAGAGGCCTTACGGGCATGACTGAGCTCACCTCTTACACCAAAGTGGACCCCAACTTCATTGACGAAAGCTTGGATATCGCCATCGTCAACCAGTCTTCCCTCGGCAATAATTTTAAACCTCAAAATGGTGTATTGACCATTGAGGTCTACAACGAAATAACAGGAAGCACGGAAGATTTCACCATTGATATTACTCTTCTTGGCGACGATACCATGTCACTCATGGACCTTAATGATGAGATCCAACAAGTCGATCACCTCAATGCCAGCATTGATAATGTGGGACACATAAGCATTGAGGCTGACAGTGGTTATTCTTTCTTTTTCAAAGAAGACACTTCCGATGTCACTTCTTTCCTAGGGTTTAATAACTTTTTCAACGGAGCTGAAGCTGGAACATTAGAGGTCAATGAAATCCTCCTGGACGACCCTCAGCTATTTGCTGCTGGAAAAAGTGCATCTCCCGGCGACAACACAAATCTTATGGGCATGATTAACACTAGAGACGATGAGCTAAAGAGTGGATTTACTTTAAACCAAACTTATGAATCATATGTCTCCGAAGTAGCCACGCAGACTGGGCGCATGTCATCACTCCTCGACAATCAAGAACGCATCGTGGCAGATGTGGAAATGAGGCGTCAAACCTATAGTGGAGTCAATCTGGATGAAGAAGCCGCAGCACTTTTACAATACCAACAAATGTACGGAGCGGCCGCTCAGTATATTTCCATCCAAAACCAACTCTTTACCTTTTTAATGAACACCATCTAAACCGCATCTCTTCAAAAGAGCGGTAAAAGGATCATTCCCCATTGAAGCCTTTCTTAGCACTGCCCTTTTTTTTAATCTGTACTCTTTTTGCCATAAGTTGCGGGGGAAGCAGTGGAGGGAGCTCCAATAAGGCAGCCACATGGGGTGATATTCCTGAGAGTCTCCAGCCTCAAGTTGCGCAAAAATGGGTGTACACGCAAAACTCTTATAGCAATAATAGCCGTGTCAGCCTCGAGGTTTATGAGACTGATATTCAGACGGGAAGCTATAAAGTTCTCAAAATGAACGAAGGCATTATTATCGATGACATCAAATACACTGTCGATGTCATTGACAGCAAAAGCTATTTCAAAACGATCGCTAACTCCAGTCGTCTTTCATCGTACAGCGAGCCCGGATTAAGAGCTCAGTTTGTACAAGAGGAGCTGCCATTTAGCGAAGAGCTAGATTTGGTGCAGCTCAGCTCTATTTTTTACTTTTCTTTTGACCTAAAATTAAAGCACAGCTTTGAAGGCTACGAAAATATTGACGTCGGTTCTCAAAGTCTCTCTGGCATGAAAGTTAAAAGCGAGGAAAGTTTGAGTCATACATCTAGCGGTTTCAACGAAACACAAATCACTTACGAATGGCACAATGAAGAAATGGGCTTAATAAAAAAAGAAAGCCTCGGTCAAAGAGAAATTGACACAACCTTACTGACACTTCAAAGCTATGCTGGTGGCAACGACCCTCTTCTAAACTTTGAAAATGAGCAAATTTCTCATAGCAATGAGCAGTTAGTTTTAAGCACGGCAGGATTGTCATCTTCACTACCTAAAGCTCTTTATAGGGAAGTCTATGATATCAGCCTTGCTTATCCCATGCTCAATGGACAAATTGTCCCGCTTACTTTAGCTCAGAGCCATCACCTCTTTAGTCGCTACTACCTCTACCCAAGTAATATCCCAGATGCCTTGCCTACAAGCCTTAAACTGGGCCCCCGCGCAGAAGTGGATTGAAAAGTTTATGCTTTCAGCCATCGTCATCATATCTATGCAAACCA
>JADGBV010000438.1 GCA_015231345.1 Planctomycetota bacterium | reverse complement strand
GATATTGTATCGGCCATTGGCGGTTCTTGGATCGTAAAACCCGACTTGGTGAAAAATGAAAATTGGGAGGAAATTCGTTATCGAGCCGCCCAGGTTCAGCACACCCTGAACCCCGACTTTTAGGAGTATGATTTAAGATGAATAATAATATCGTTTGCACATTTGGCGAAATCATGGGTCGCTTGGCCTCGCCGGATAACCTGCGCCTGCGTCAAACCCGTAACTTCGATGTGACTTATGCCGGCGCCGAAGCCAGCGTAGCTGCCTCCGTCTGTAATTTTGGTGGACGGGGCCGGTATATTACGGCTTTGCCTAAGCACTCTCTGGCCGAAGCCACCATGGACTCCTTGAGAGCTGTTGGCATCGATACTCAGTATGTCCTGCGAACAGAGGAAGGTCGTTTGGGGCTATACTTTCTAGAAACCGGCGCCAACCAAAGACCTAGTAATGTCATTTACGATCGTGAAGATTCAGCCATAGCCATTACTCCTCCCGAGCAATACAACTTTCAAGAAGCTTTCGAAGGTGGGTGTTGGTTGCATATAAGCGGCATCACCCCGGCTCTCTCACAGACGGCTGCCGAAGCTACTGCCGAAGCATTGCGCCAAGCTAAAGCAAAGGGGCTAACGGTTTCCTGTGACTTGAATTTTCGAAAAAAACTCTGGCAATGGGATTCCAGCCTTTCTCCTCGAGAACTGGCAGAGAAAACCATGCGCGGCCTTTTGCCAAATATCGATGTCGTTATCGCCAACGAAGAAGATTGTGCCGATGTCTTAGGCATTCATGCGGCAGGCACTGATGTTGATGCGGGTAATCTTAATACAGATCGCTACCCCGATGTGGCCCGGCAAGTGATCGCTCAATTTCCCAATGTTAAAAAAGTAGCCATCACCTTGCGTGAAAGTCTTTCAGCTTCTCACAATAACTGGGGCGCCATGCTTTTCGATGCCGAGAAAGACCAGGCTTTTTTTGCGCCTCTCGATGGCGAAGGTGCTTACCAGTCTTATCAGATCAAAAATATCGTCGACCGCGTGGGTGGAGGAGACTCTTTTGCTGGCGGCTTGATTTTTGCCTTAACCACCCCCGAACTACAGGACCCTCAAGATGCAGTGAAATATGCCGTAGCAGCTTCGTGCTTGAAGCATTCCATTAAAGGCGACTTTAATTATTCGACCCGTTCCGAAGTGGAAGCTTTAATGGGAGGGTCGGCTTCCGGCCGAGTGGTTCGTTAAAAGCAGTTAGAATGAAATGAGATTGCTCACAGTATGCCAGGTTAGCATCTTATTCTTAGCTATTTGATCCCTTTAGTTGTGCTGAAATGTCTACCAAAATAGGCATTTCAGCTGCCTCACGTGAGAAAGAATCCTTTGTTTTTTGAGAATCTACTTATAATGTAGTTCTTAACCATGAAAGCGCTAAAGATTATTCTTGCTGGGTTTTTTGCCATGTCCATTTTTTGTGTGTGGTGCCCAATAAGTCATGCACGAGTCGCCTCAAGTACAGGTACTCTCGACATGACAATTGGAACCGACGTAAAAGCTAGATTGAATAGCACAGGACTGGGTATAGGAACAACGTCTCCTGCTGCCAATCTTCATGTTATGGGAAATGCTCGTATGGACCAGCTTATTATAGGAGCAACGCAGGGCAGTAGCAATCTCCATGTCGAGGGATCTATGGGCTACTCCTTCGAAAACTATTCTGCTGGAGATAATACGCTTGGAGCCCATACCCTTGCCTTTGCAGACAGTAGTTCCGGTAATGTTAGCTTAACACTTCCCTCGAGTGATAATCATGATGGGCAAATATTTACGATAAAGAAAATCTCCACATCCAATGATCTTAGTATAAAAAGCCCTGATGGAACTATTGACGGGCATGATCTGCTTTTCTACTCATCAGGTAACTTTGACAGCATCCGTGTACTATCAAGCTCTAATTCTTGGTATCTAATGGACTCAATGAATGAGCCTAGCGCTCTCAGTCTCGCTAGTGATAATCTTGTTGCTCATTATCGCTTTGACGAAAGCTCAGGCAATACGGTCAACGACTCAGCGGGGGCTGCGCATGGAGAATTGATGAATGACTTCAGTTTTTCTGGCTGCTGTATTGATGGTGTTGTTGGCAAGGCTCTCTCCTTCGATGGTCAAGATGATCGTGTCATTATTCCTAATCAAAGCAGTTTGATCCCTTCGGGGAACCTACTCACAGTAAATGTATGGGTTAATTACATCGCACCCATGGTAAACCAATATACTATTATTCGGAAAAATAATACTTATGATATGAGAATTAATACAAACCAGAAGTTTTGGGCAAAAGCAAAAAATGAAGTTCCTGCGGATTCAGCAGTTGCCCTTTCTCCTGTTCTTCCTGATTCAACCTGGATGATGTTGAGTTTCGTCGTCGACGGAAACTCTGTCGATACCTATAAAAATGGAGAATTAATGGCGAGTGACTCTCATGACTTTATTTCTTTCAATTCTACCAACGCTGATATGTACATTGGTGATGCAGACTTAACGACTACTCCTGGTCCCAATAATTTCTTTGGTGCTTTAGATGATATGCGAATATACGACCGGGCTTTTACGGCAGCAGAATTACTTGAGCTTTATAATACGTATCGGTAAAGCAAAACCTCACTAGGGGATAGAAACAGCCCCATCTTTGAGCCACCCCTGTGTGGATCGGGTCAGTATGGGGCCTGATTCATAGTATGGCCAATGGGGTGTCATGCCCAGAACCTCCCATTGACATTCCAGCCGGTTGAAGACCTCGACCCCTTTCCATTCGACGTGCCCATCGAGGTGGCCCACATTGAGGCCTAGGTTGTGTCTGGCCATGATCTGGGCCGCCCGGCTGGTGGAATCGACAAAGGCGCTGGCGGTGCCGTCTACAATAGCTCCTAGTTGGCTGGGAGAGAGCCTAAAGTCGTTTAGAGAGTGGTGGTCGTAGGCTTTGGAAAAGGAGTAAGAATAACGGATGGCATTATATGAATTGTCTTCTTCTTCGAAGCCTGGACACTGAAAAGCTTTGAGGTCTTGAATGTAAGAGTCCAGGATGGGTTGATAGTTTCCCCAGATATTTTCCATCAAGGTGTAGGGGCTCCCGTAAGAACTGAGGGAGCTCTCATACAGACTTTCTCCAGCTAAGTAATCAATCAATCTGTAAATGGGAGATAATTCGTTTCTATTGGACTTGATGCGTTGTTGGGCTATCCGGTACTCC
>JADGBV010000437.1 GCA_015231345.1 Planctomycetota bacterium | reverse complement strand
TTGGAGCAGGGCTTTATTTTTACGGCGATGATATTTTCCGCTATTACTGTATACCTTATTGAAAGAAAATTCCTTATTGCATCCATTTGGTGCTTCTTAGCTTCTTTTCTTTCAGTATTAGGCTTGATGCACGGTTTTGTGCTCAATGGAAATGATGCCGTTTTGAAACTTGGCCCTGCGTGGCCATGGGCTCAGGCCTATGCTTTATTAGGCTTAGTTTTTCTTTTAGCGATTTGGTTAGTTAAACCCAGCGAAGATTTTAAATCATCTAGTGATCAAAAAGAGCGTCTAGCTTAAAGGCTCAATGAGATGAGTGATCAGCAAGAGTGCCTTGTATAAATATTCAGTGAAATTGCAGAAAGAATCTTTTATTTGCCAATGTCCTAGTAAAATTTCATGGATCCATGAATAGATTGAATGGCCTTTAATTCTATCGAATTTCTTTACTTTTTGCTCATCGCGGTTGGTGTTCATCAACTCTGCCGACCATCTTTGCGTTTGCCATGGCTGCTAGCCTGTAGTTATTACTTTTACGCTCAGTGGAATCATATCTATTTATGGCTTATTGTCTTGTCGACTTTTATCGATTACACCTGTGCCATATATATAGAGAAACAAAAGCCTTGGGCGAAATTTTGGCTTGGAGTGAGTTTATGTTCTAATTTGGGAATGCTTTTTTTCTTTAAGTATTACGGCTTTTTCAGTGAAATCGTTCTTGATCTAACGACTCTCTTAAATCGACCTTTTTATACGCCCATATTAAATGTACTTCTTCCTGTGGGTATTAGCTTTTATACTTTTCAAACGATGAGTTACTCTATCGATGTCTATAGGGGGAAAATCAAAGCCGAGAAACACTTTATAAAATTTGCAGTATATGTGGCTAGTTTTCCTCAGTTGGTTGCTGGACCTATTGAGCGAGCTTCTCATTTACTCCCTCAAATGGACCGAATCTACCGAATCAATACGAGTGATGCCGTTTCAGGTTTGCGATTAATTGGCTGGGGCTTATTTAAAAAAGTTGTGGTTGCTGATCGCCTAAGTGCATATGTGGAATATGTCTTGTCAGATCATTCTCAACCTCATTCCATTCAGGTTTTTTTGGCTGGTTTTTGGGCCATTGTCGTCTTATATGCTGACTTTAGTGGTTATGCTGATATTGCTATTGGCTCTGCAAGAATGGTCGGTTTGCATTTGAGAGATAATTTTAATTTTCCGTATTTTAGTCGTTCGATTCAAGACTTCTGGAAGCGGTGGCATATGTCACTTCATTCATGGTTTTTAGATTATGTGTATTTTCCCTTGGGGGGAAGCCGTGTGCCCTGGAGCCGATTGATGATGAATATTGCCATTGTTTTTCTACTCAGTGGGCTTTGGCATGGGGCATCATGGAACTTTGTGATATGGGCCATGCTTCATGCTGTATTTGTTGTCTTCCATATGCATTTTATGAAAGTTTGTAAGTTTTTTAATATCGATTTTGGTGAGGGCTTTTTTGTTCGTCTTTTCGGCAGTCTTATGGTTCAGGCTCAGTGGGCTTTTAGCATGTACTTTTTCTTTGTGGATGAGGTGCACCGGTCTCTTTATTTACTTAAATGTTTAGTGACCTCTCCTCTTAGTTTAGAGGGAGTAAAATTATTCCCCTTTCCTCCTTTTGTTGTGCTTCTTTGCTTCTTTGCTACTTTTTGTCTTTATTGGGGAGAGTGGATGCACTTAAGAAAAGCATGGCCAGAAAGATTGGCGCAGATGTCATTAGGAAGAAGGTGGGCTTGTTATTATGTGATCATATTTACGATTATGATTATAGGTGTTGAAACTCAGAACCCTTTTATTTATTTTCAATTTTAATAGATGATGAAAGGGTTTATTAAAAAATCGCTTCTTTTTGTTGCCGGATTATTTCTCGTAGATACTCTGTTGTATGTGTTACTACTGACTGCTTGCTCATACTTTTACCCTAATGACTATGCTCAAGCCAGGTTGTACCCCGACTCAGACATGCTTATTCTAGGCACAAGTCATGCAGGCGAAGGTTTTGACCCAGCTGTGATTAAAAAAGTCATGGGTCAAGAGGCTTATAATCTTGGCCGAGCTAGGAGAAATGTTGAGTATGGCTATTACCTTAGTCGCTATTTAGTGAAGCAAAAACGTAAGGTGAAAACTGTGGTTTTTGGTGTGAACTATCATGACTTCGCAGAGCATACAAGACCCTATATGATTTTTCCTTTTCTTGAGCATGACTCAGAAAGAGCTCATGAAGCTTGGGAGCTATTCAGGCAAAGAAGTCTTGTGCCGGGGAGGAATTTCTTTTTATGTGATCGTTATTCTGCTGATATTCGCATGGTCTTGTCCCGGTCCATAGCTTGGCTTAAGAACCAAAAGAGAGAAGCTCCTTTTACTTTTACCAATGACAGGGGTTTTAATGCCAGCCATGGAAAAATTAAAGATGTGGGGGACTCAGAGCATTTTGCGACTTTTGCATTTAAAAAAGAGTCGAGTAAGGTCGAGGCTTTAAAAAGAACGATCAAATTATGGCGTAATGAAGGTGTTAAAGTCTATCTAATTGACCCCCCAGAATTTATTGGCACTCGAATGTCGCGACCTGAGTATGATCAATTTGCGAAATTTATGAGTGATTTGGCTTTTGAGTGTGATGCCACCTTTAAGAGCTTCAATCTTCCGCATAATCCTCTCATGCAAAAAAGTGAATTATTTAAAGATGGTGGTTGGGGACACCCAAATTCTCATTTAAATAGACAAGGTGCTGCACTTTTTAGCGAAGAATTTTCTTTGTGGCTGCTGGACCAGGAATAGAACTTGTCAGAAGCAGATCCCCAAACGATTTATGAGGAACGGTGTTACCACTTCCTGAATTTAAAAATTCGCTTTCAGTCAGAGAGTAAACGCTTAGCTCTTTACCGCTTGAGTGCCTTTTTTTGTGCCATGGGCATGTTGCTTTTTTGGTACTTGAGCAACGAGGTCATTGCTCTATGGCCATTATTGGCTTTAGCTTTTTTGGGGCTATTTGCAAATTTTATTACTCGT
Organism: Planctomycetota bacterium; assembly: GCA_015231345.1. GTDB lineage: Bacteria > Planctomycetota > JADGBV01 > JADGBV01 > JADGBV01 > JADGBV01. The sequence goes on along the minus strand of JADGBV010000437.1, from coordinate 200 downwards.
CATAAAAAAGTCTTGAAGAAGCTAGACTTTGCTAGTGAAATGTGGGAGATTAACGATGAGGGGCTGCTGCGCCTAGATCGTAAATGGAAGGCTTTGCCTGAAGTCCCCATGCCTGAGTATGATGATTTAAATTTAAGTAAAGACTTAGATCTTTTTGGCCATGCATCACTTTTTCAATTGCTATGCCGAGCAAATACACC